>NZ_DBMACV010000063.1:0-20482 GCF_057861905.1 Phocaeicola sp.
TGGGGTTTTCCCCTCCGGTTAGCGGTTGTTAATGGGCATTTTAAACACTTGCCCAGTCGCTTGCCAAAGCGACATTCGTCAAATTCCCTTTACGGGCGCACGACGTACTCCTCAAGTGAAACCTCCGTAGCATAGACTGCTGACTGTGAGCCTCCGAGACCAATCCACACTTCCTTGTACTTTCGGGAAGGATTGTTTGCCATGTTGATGGAAAGTATCTGCGCCCGCTCCTTGTCGGTCAGACCGAGCAAGGTCTGGATCTCATCGAACTTGTTCATATACTTGCGCTGGTCAAGGAGAATCTTACAGTCACTATTATTAATGATGGTGCCCTTGACAATCGGAGAAGAAATGATGTCCTCCACTTCCTGGGTCACGACCACGGCCTCGCCGAAAAACTTTCTGACGGTCTTGAAAAGATAGCGGATGTAATTGCTCATATTGGCGGATGCCAATGCCTTGCCGGGTAGGTCAGGGGCATTACTGCCCCTTTCCCCCCTCAGAACCGTACGTGAAAGTTTCCAATCATACGGCTCAAGCGGTGTTAAATTTCTATTCAATAGAAACCAGCTCATAGTTACATCTTTTTAGTTTGAATGACTTTTCTTCTACAACTGTCATGCAGCAGGAAATTTACTTTCTTGCCGTTGACTATTTGTTGGGAAGTTCCCCAAGGATGTTTCTTGTCTATGGGTTTACCACATACGGGACATAAATGGTTCTGTCTTTCCCACATGTACAGCAACGATTTTCTACCGTTGAGTGACTGTAGCATCTTGTAAGTCTTGCGCTTTTCAAAATACTCTGTCCATTCGGGGTCAAAGGGATTTGCTTCACCTTTTACCTTGACATATCGGGTAATCTTTGTGTCATACAGCCTTTTCAATGCAATCCTGTCATCAGTCTTGCCTTTCTTGAAGTTTGCCACGAAGCACCAGTTACGGTTTTTTACCCGTGTGAAGTATCGGTCGGCAATCCAATATTTGCCTTTCTTGGGGTGTCGTCTCTTGGCCCATTGCCATAACTTTTCAAATATCAGGTAGTCAGCTTTTCTGAATGTGTCAGAAGCCACACAATTCTTATAGTAGTTTACCCAGCCTGTTATCACAGGATTCAAGAGCCTTATAAGTGATTCCTGCTTGCTTCCTTTATTGGAATCAATGATTCCCCGGATTTTCTGCATGAATTTCTTCAGGCTCTTTTTGGATGGTTTAATTAGAAGTACTCCTTTGTATTTTCGGATATTGTACCCAAGAAAGTCAAATCCGTCATCAATGTGTGTAATCTTTGTTTTCTCTTCCGACAGGGTTAATCCCCTTTCTTTGAGAAAGTCCACTACTAACGGTTTGATTTCTTCCAAAGCTTCCTTGCTTCTACCCGTGATGATAAAATCATCCGCATAGCGTACAAGATGTACTTTGGGATAGTAGATCGTTTTCCTGTTTACAAATTTCTTGTGATACTTCTCTGCAAGCATAGTTTGCAGTCCGTCCAGTGTTATATTCGCAAGAGTTGGTGAAATGATACCGCCCTGTGGAGTACCCTCTTCCGTGGGGAATAGCTCCTTGTTGAAGACGAAACCGCATTTGAGCCATTTCCGCAGCATCACTTTATCCATAGGGATATTGTTCAGTAGCCATTCATGGCTGATGTGGTCGAAACAACCTTTGATGTCACCCTCCATAATCCATTCGGGAGAAGCTTTCTTTGCAAGGACACAAAAACATTGTTCCCTTGCATCTCCAGTACTTCTCTCTTTACGGAAACCGTAGGAATTACAGTCCGCAGTTGTTTCCGATACTGGTTCCAGCGCAAGCAGATACAAAGCCTGCATTGCCCTGTCTTTCATCGTTGGAATACCTAAAGGGCGTAACTTACCATTGCTCTTTTTGATATTGACCCTCTTTAATGGCTGGGGTTTGTAGCCTCCTCTTTTCAGTTCGCCGATTGCCTTGAATCTGGCTTTGGGAGTTGACCATTTTACCTTGTCAACGCCTGCGGTGTCACTGCCTCTGTTTGATGTAACACGTTTTACGGCTAAAGCCTTAGCGTAAAACGAGTGCGTTAGCACCCACTGCAAAGCTTTTACTCTGCCGTGTTTGCCAGCCTTTTGAGCTTTTACAATACGCGCTTGTAGCTTATTAACCGCCATTTCACACTTGTTCCAGTCTATGCTTTCCCAAGTGTTCCATTTCCGGTCAGTAGATGCACACGATGTTTGAATTTCGTTCATTTGCTTTTCTCCTTTCATAAGTTCCATAAGTTTCTTGTAAAACAACCACCATGCGGAAGTCTGCCCACTTTCGTGTGAGGTGATGTTTCAACCTCTATCCGTCCCGTTACAGGATGGCGTTCGCTTTTTCCACATTCCTCTGCCCGCACTCCATTCGGCTTCACTTACGGTCTGCTTACCTGCTGTTACACAGGAGAAGTACGGGTTTACCATGTTTCTTGTATATGACAAATGAATGGGTTAGAATCCGTCTATCCGCCGACAGTCTTTATATCCGTGTAATTCCATGCTGGAGGGAATTATCTGACTGCGTCCCTTTTGGGTTAGAGCCCAGTATCATTGGCGGCTCATTCGAAGTTACGACGTTTATCAACGGTTCACATTACATTATTCATACCATTCAGCCTAGCTCCCATGCCATTCGATACTAACGGCAGTTGTCATCCCCTCGCGGTTCAGACTTCTCCTTTAGGAAGGGCTACGTTGTTGGTTCTGTTGACGCACGAGTTCATTACTTAATGTCGCACGTTCCCATAGGCTACTGTTGACGGAACAACAGGTTTAATCATTCTATTTCCAACTCGTGGAATTGAACGTCAAACAATCATATACAAAACTTACATGTCACAGCCAGCACTCTTCGATAAGGATTATTTTCCGGGTACCTTTCAACTTGCGCATCTTGCTGATAAAAGTCTCCATGATGATGATGGTGACAATCGGAAGCAGCACTTTGTTATCGCGAATGTTGTCCAGCTCAAAAACGATGAAGCGTCTGTTCAGCAAGTCCAACTGCTTGTCGGAGTTGAGCAGGAAGTCATATTCACCGCCACGATAATAGGGTTCCAGCACATTCAGGAATCCCCACACGTCAAAATCCTTCTCACGGGTTCGCTTCTCTTTCAGGATATCCTGATACTCGTCACGGATAAACTCATAGAAGGTATCGAAGGAGGGTTTTATGCTGCTGTCCCTGCGGATTTTCTCCAGAAAGAGATTGACCGCATTGGATAGCGCCACCTCCTCGGCACGTGTCGGCGGCTCGTCGTCACGCTTCCACAGGGTAAGGATAAGCGTCTTGATGGATTCTTTCTTCTCGATATCGAAAATCCCGTCTTCCACGTAAAAAGGATTGAAAGCTATCGGATCTTTTTCTTCATAAGTAAAATAAATCCCGTCCTCGCCGTGTGTCCTGGCATGGATAAGGCTGCACAGTCCCTGATAGGAGTTTCCGGTATCCACCAACAGCACATGCGCACCCTGCTCGTAATACTGGCGTACCATGTGGTTGGTGAAAAAAGATTTCCCGCTGCCCGAAGGTCCGAGGATGAATTTGTTCCGGTTCGTGATTGTGCCGTTCTTCATCGGCAGGTCGGAAATATCCAGATGGACGGGTTTTCCGGTCAGGCGGTCCACCATACGGATGCCAAACGGGGAGAGCGAGTCCTTGTAGGAGGTTTCCCCGATGAACAGGCACAGGGCCTGCTCGATAAAGGTGTGGAAACTTTCCTCGGACGGGAAATCTCCGGCATTGCCGGGTATTGCCGCCCAGAAGAGGGTCGGCACATCCACCGTGTTGTGGCGCGGTTTGGCTTCCATCAACGCCAGCTGGCTGCCCACATCGTTCTTGATGCGCTTCAACTTTTCCCGGTCATCGCTCCATGCCATGACATTGCAGTGCGCACGGATGGAAACCAGCCCTTTGCTGTGTGCCTCGTTCAGGTACTCCTCAATCCATTCGCGGTTGATCTGGTTGGAACGGCTGTAACGGGAAAGCGAGTGCATGTTCCGTGCGGTCTGCTCGAATTTCCTGAGAATTTCAGCCGAATCATCAATGAAGAGATACTGGTTCACCACATGGTTGCAGGTAAGCAGGATGCCTATCGGTGCGGCAAAGGACAGCCGGCAGTCGCTCCGGTCTGTCGAGAGCCTTTCATACCGGCAATCGGTTGACACGTTCGACGGCAGGTCTTCCGGATCGGAAAGCGTATGAAGGCACAGGTAGTTGTCGCCCACCTTCATTTCTCCGGCACCGAGTGACAGATCCTGCAAGCAGGTAGCATCTTCCTGCGACATGGAAAAATACTTCTCGATGATGCCGGCGGAATTGTTGCTCCCGATGATCTCCTCATCCGTCAGGCGGATGATACGTAGCAGGCCGCTGTCGTTTACGATGCGTTCGAATTGTCCGCAGCACTCCATGAACCGGGTGACGGTTTCCTTGTCCTGCATTTCCTTGGGGATAATGAATCCCCTTGTAAGTGCATTGAAACTGCTGGTTGTCCGGCTGTGTTCCTTCGTGGTTTTCGTAAGGAACAGGTAACAGGTATGCTGCAAATACGGCCGCTCGTTGAAATGGCGTTCGAAACTGCGGCTCAGAAAGCTCAGGTCTTCCTTGCAGATATCCGGCTTATATCCCTCTTCGATGAAGAAGTCCTGCTTGTGTACGATGCTGTAGTTCGGCAAGACCTTTACCGCTTTTGCCCAGGTGGAGTGCATGGACTCGTACTCGGCACGTGTCAGCGTGAACAGTTCCGGCAGTTCCACCCGGTATGCCACGGTGATGTCCGCATCCTTGCTGATGATGCAGCCGTTCTCCACGGCCAACAGCGGAAACTTGCTTTCCAGCGTGGCTGTTTTCATTACGTTTTTCATGCTTTTCTGTTTTTAATGGTTGGAGAAAACAACCGGAGGAACTTTCTCCGGCTGATGATGTAGCGGGGATGGCTGCGCAGCGCATGGAGTTTCATAAGGCCCCATTCACCGTATTTCGAATTCATCCTGAAAGTGCCCCAGACCAGCACCGATGCGGAAACGACCCCGAAACCGATGCAGACCCACTGGTTGATACCTGCCATGTACATGACGACGAAGATTACGAACAACGCGAGCAATCCTCCCGCAAAGATGAACAGGTACTGGCTCTTGAGTCCCTTGAACTCCGGGCTGCGCCCAATCCCCTTGTTGACATTGAATTCCGCCATATTACAGGAAGAATGAGCGTAAGATGGTGGCAGCGACAATCAGGAAGATACACGCACCGAACCAGCTGGCGGCAGTCTTTGAGGTGTCCGGGTCGCCTGACGAGAACTTGGAATAGACCTTCACGCCTCCGATAAGGCCGATAACGGCACCGATGGCGTAAATCAACTTGGTGCCGGGATCGAAATACGAAGTGACCATATTGGTAGCTTCCGTAATTCCACCGATACCGTTGCCCTGGGCGGATGCCCCCATTGAAACCAGCAGCGTCATGGCTGCCAAAAAGAATCTTTTTTTCATGTGTCGAAACTTTTAATTAGTGAGACAAAAAAATCATTTCGACTGCGAATATATAGTACTTAATTTATTGATTTACAAACTGTACGACTTGTGACACCTTATGACATCACGTTACATCGGCAGGGAATTTTCAACCATTCAAAAAGAGTTTTCCCGGCAATATGAAACAGTAAAAACAGGATAAGGAGAAAGCGGCATTTCATTTCTTCCGGCAAAGGTAGCCCCGTGTCCTGAGAAGCCCGGCAAGGCGGCCCTGCGGGCTGGTTGCCGTGAAATAATCATCCTCGCTGCGCTTGCGGTATTTTTTCACGGCAAGCCTTGCGGATTCCGGACCGGGGCGGAAAAGCCTTCAGGAAATAAAATACCGTTCGGTTTGAATGGATATATGTAAAACAAAAAACAGAAGATAACATGGATACAAGAAACAATCAGACAGTGGCTTTCACGGGACACCGTAAGGAACGTATTCTGCAAGGGTTCGGAAACGATCCCCGGATACTTGCACAAATCAGGGAAGCTGTGGCTGGAATGGTAACAGAACTGTACGGGCAGGGATACAAGGAATACTACACCGGGATGGCCAGCGGATTTGATATGACTGCTGCGGAGGCTGTCTTGCAGGTCAGGGAGAGATACGAAGGTATCAAGCTCATAGCGGCAGTACCTTTTCGGAAACAGCCCTTGTGGTTTGAAGCGGAAGACCGGCTGTTGTATGCCCGTCTGTTGGAAAGGATGGACCGGGTGGTCATGGTTTCCGAGAATTACCACAAGGGATGTTACCTTCGCAGGGATGAATACATGGTGCGTAAAGCAGATACAGTTATAGCCTATTGGGATCTTGTGCCGAAAGGGGGAACATTCTACACGGTGAGCAAGGCGTTGGAAAGCGGCAAGCCGGTCATCAATCTTTATGAAAGGATGAAATAGCGGCTGTCTTTATTATATATACATTACCTATTCCTCAGAACCGGAAGAGAGGGCACGCTGTTTTCTCCGTTCCTCCTTCTTCGCTTTCTGTTGCTTCTTCTTGACCTCCATTTCAGCCATAATTTGCTTTAAGGGTTTGACCGTTTCCGGGTTTTCACGCTTGAACCGTTTGAAATAGATACTTTCAATGAACTGCGGAAGCGGGGCTTTCCATGCCTCCTGCTTGTGGTTGTCTATCTTGCCGAGCTTGTCGGGGTTCAGACCCAGTTCACGGGCCATCTGTACTTGCTTGTCTGAAAGACGGTGACGTTTCTGCGCCACCAGCCATTTTTCCAATATCGCTTTTGTCATTGCCATCGTTCATTTTTTTTGCAAAGATAGAATTTTTGCATTGATTTCTCTTAAATACCTGTTGGTCAACATTATCTTATAGTCCATAATATATAAGTGCCAATATTGGCAGAAATTTAATATGACGATGGAAACAAAAAGAGACAGTTTGGATATATAAATCTCCAAAAACAGGAAAAGGCACACCGATATCACATCGACATGCCTTCTGAAACTATGACAGCAAAAAGAAACAATTAAACGAATTCATTTATATCAAATGCCTCTGTCTGATTTTTTGTATTATCCATTGTTGGAGTATGTGAGTCATCACAAAACATACTATCAATAAGATTTCCTATCTTCTTTTTGATAGCGGCTTCTTTCCGCATAATTCTGATGATTTCTTCTTCAGATAGATAGATGCGTGGGGCACGAATTGCAGGATTTCTTTTTATGCCAAAAGATTCTGCTTCTGACTTCGGCATTGCTTGTTGTTTTTTGTTTTTCTCATTCGATTCCATATTTACATGTATTTATTCCAATCAATTCCAATCTGTTCCAAAGACTGTTTTGATGTCTCTTTTCCATTTGGCATATTTCCCTTGAGCAGTTTTTCCAATTGGCTTTGAGTACTCAATTCGGTTGAAAAGAACCTGAACAGGTCTGTATCCTGAAGTTGGTACAAGGTTTCGGCAGCATTTCGGATTTTCTTTCTGTCATCCGTCCCCGAAATAAGCACATCAGCGACATTGTCCAGTTCCTCAAAAGTCAATGCCCTTGAAAAATCCGGGTCAGGAACGCACCCGTCATTTGACATAAGTTCCCGTTTTTCCGATTCTGTCAGTCCTTTTTTGGGAGTAAAGTCATCAATCACGTCATCCGGATTTATATCCTCATCCTCCTCTATGGGTTCCTTTTTCATAGGCTCAGAACGTGTGGGAGTTTTTCTCGCCACTTCCGGGTCTTCAAGATAGACTATCTTCGTCTTGCCGATTACTTCATTGTACTCGTTCAGGGGATTCGACTGCGTTTCGGTATTCTTTTCATGCCCGACTTTAAGGATATCGTTCTCCGCTTGTGCGATCCATGCTTCAGCCTTGTCCAGTCTTGCCCTATACCGGGCTTTCCTTGCTTTTTCCGCCATCCGTTTTTTGCGTAATTTCCATAACCGGATACGTGCAATGCGCATATAACGAAGCTGATTGTTCCAGAATTTATAAACTTTCGGACTGAATATAAACATCCATACCTTATATAATATATAAGTTGCCGACACGGCTTTTACTGAAAAATAAATTAATGTTGTTTCCATGACTATTGAATTTTAGGAGGTGAAAAACGGTCTTTATACATTCGGGTGATTTCCTCAATGTTGAGTTCTATATGCTCGGCTATGATGTTACTGATATAGCTCGCAATACTTACTTCGGGAGCTATCACATTGAGATAATTCTTTATCTCGTCGTACAGCTTGCGGTTCAGGTACACCTGGATACGTCCGGGCATGGGGGTATTCACCAGATACTTTTGACGAAAGTTACTGTCACTTTCAGGCATATTGCAAGATTTGGAATTTTTCCGGGCAGTTTCTTTTTCCGTATCCTGCCTTTCATTGTTTCCCTCTTCCGGAACCTCAACCACTATGATATCTTCATTCTCGATGGCATCAGGAATGTCACCGACCATATACCCCCTGATTTTTTCTTCATTCACTTTTACAATTTTCTTTGCCATATCTCAATTACAGGTTAAATTTTACAATCAGTTCATTTGCCAGTTCCTGCAATCCGCTGCCTTTAAGCTGTCCTGCCGGCGGTGGAAGGAGCGAACAGCGGAAATAGGTGCGTGTCCGGGATGAGAGTTCCTTGTCATAGCGGCAGAGATCGGGAATCATTGAATCCAGAATTTTCAACCCCTGTTTCTTCATCAGTGCCATATAGTTGTCAAGCACCTCGGTGTTGCTTCTTTTCTTGACCTTGGTCCAGAACAGGAACACGTCTTTCAAGGGAATGTTCTTCCGGTTTTCCGCACACTTCATGACGCTTTTGGCAAAGACAAAACTGCTGTCCATGACAAAATTGTCAGCGGCAATGGGGGTCAATACATAATCCACATTGAAAATGGTCTGCAAAACGCCAGATATGTCCATAGATCCCGGCAGATCTATGAAAACGATATCAAAATCTGCTTTTGCCGCCAACTCTCCGGCCACCTGGCGTGCATTCTCCGGTTTTGCCTGCTTGATAGGATAAATCCTACATCCCCTGAGTCTCTGTTCCTCCAGCAACACCATGTACTTCTTGTTTATCTCCACCATCTCCATGTCCCGTTCCCTCAGATTGAACAGGCTACGCTGGGTGGAGTCACAATCAACGATGGCCACATTCTTGCCCATCGAATAATTCAGGAGACTGGCAAGCGTTATCAACATGGTACTTTTGCCGACCCCACCCTTTTGATTGCTGACCGCAACGAATAACGGATTCTTCTTCATAACTGAACTTTTTTAATGGTTTATTATACTATTGTTTTACTTGTCTGTTGTTTGCTTTGTGACATGGTTTGTTAGTGATACGGTTGCTTTGTGCTCACCAACCGGCAAACCGACCAACCGATAGTTTTCTGCCTTAACAAAGCAAGCATCCAATCATTGCCCGCCTGTTGCAACAAGTGCTTTCGCTAACCGGCAATACAACGGACAGTTACTTGACTATTGGTTTGTTTTACCGTTCACGCTGCAAATAAAAGGGTATTTTTTCATACCGTCACCATGTTTCGAGGGAGGTGACGATCTGTGTCACCATATGTCATCACGTTGCATATAACCCGCTATTTTACAGCAGGATAAACCGCAATAACTTTGCACCGACAACGGAACGGATACGGCTGCGAGGGTTTTCCGAAGCCGAAGAATGAGGCTGAAGGTCAAAACTCAATTTGACGAAGGAAAATTCATTACCAAGCGGTAATAGCAAGTTGTGTTTTGAGGCACCCGAAATAAATTCGGGCACTCAAAACAACTTGCCGCTCGCCCGACGGCTCGGGAGGGATTCACTCCAAAGTCGTGAATCCGGGACGGAAAATCAGAAACAGGAAACATCAATGCGTATGGAAGAAAACAGAAAGAAAAAATCGACAAAAGGTGTGGGGCGGAAGCCAAAATCCGACCCTGCCGTGCACCGTTATGTAGTACGGTTGAACTCGGAAGAGAACGGGCGTTTCAACATCCAGTTCCAGAAATCCGGATTGAAAGAGCATTCAAAATTTATCAAGGCGATGCTTTTCGGACACGAAATCAAGGTGGTTAAAATCGACAAGGCAACGATGGACTACTACATCCGCCTGACCAATTTCTACCACCAGTTCCAGGGTATCGGCAACAATTACAACCAGACGGTCAAGGCGGTCAAGACCAATTTCGGGGAAAAACGGGCATATGCCCTGCTCCGAAATCTAGAAAAGGCGACCATAGACCTGGTAGTGCTGAGCAAGCGGATTATTATGCTTACCCGCGAGTTTGAAGAAGCCTACCTTATCAAAAGGAAAAGGGAGGAAGGATGATATGGTGGCGAAAATCAACAGAGGCGTTTCCCTTTACGGGGCAATCGTCTATAACCAGCAGAAAGTGGATGATGCCACGGCACGTATCATTTACGGGAACCGCATGATTACCGATGTCACGGGCAATCCTGAACAGGTCATGCGGCAGACGATATGGGCGTTCGAGAATTACCTGCTTGCCAACAAGAACACGGAGAAGCCCGTACTGCACATCTCGTTAAACCCCTCATTGGATGACCGGCTGACAGACAGCCAATTTGCCGATCTCGCCAAAGAGTATATGCAGAAGATGGGATATGGCGACCAGCCCTACATCGTATATGTACACGAGGACATCAGCCGCAGGCACATCCATATCGTATCCACTTGCGTGAACGAGAAAGGGGAAAAGATTGACGATACCTACGAGTGGAACCGCTCGATGAAAGCCTGCCGGGAACTGGAACGGAAGTTCGGCCTGAAACAGGTGGAAGACAAGCGGAAGGAACTGCTGGAACCGTATCTCAAAAAAGCGGACTACCAAAGCGGTGACGTGAAGAAACAGGTATCCAATATCGTCAAGAGCGTATTCGGTACCTACCGTTACCAGTCTTTCGGAGAATACAGCGCGTTGCTTTCCTGTTTCAATATCGAGGCGAAGCAAGTGAAAGGCGAATTTGGTGAAGTACCCTATAACGGTATCGTCTATGCCATGACAGATGATACGGGAAAACCGGTATGCACACCCATCAAGTCTTCCCTTATCGGTAAACGCTACGGTTACGAAGGGTTGGAAAAACGTATCGGTTACAACGCCCGCGAGTATAAAGCAAAAAAATGGCAACCGAAGATACGGAACGAGATTGCCCTTGCCATGCACGGCTGCCGTGGCAACAGAGAGGAATTTGTCCGTCTGCTTGCCGACAAAGGCATAGACGCGCTGTTCCGTGAAAACGATGAAGGACGCATCTATGGAGCGACCTTCATCGACCACAAGAACCGCGAGGTCTATAACGGCTCCCGACTTGGCAAGGAGTTTTCGGCGAATGCCTTTGAACGGCTCTTTAATAATCCTGACAACATCCTCAATGTGGATGTCCACATGCCGGACATCGGTCTGCAAAGCGGATTCTCCTCCGATATGGAAAGCGCCATCGAACAGGCTTTCGGTATATTCGCCATGGAACAGAACGGTCCCGACCCACAGGAAGAGGCTCTTGCCCGAAGACTGCAACGTAAAAAGAAGAAGAAACGCCGCTCACGCGGAATTTCCTAATTACCGATTTTTCTAATATTAAAATTAGTTCATTATGCAACAGGAAGATGATTTGAGAGGACTGGCCAAAGTCATGGAATTCATGCGAGCTATCTCCATTGTGTTTATTGTCATTCACGTGTACTGGTTCTGCTACCGGTCATTTATGGATATGGGTATAAATATAGGTGTGGTCGACAGGATACTGCTCAATTTCCAACGGACGGCAGGACTGTTCAGCAACCTGCTTATAACGAAAGTATTTGCCGTCATATTCCTTGCCCTCTCATGCCTGGGTACCCAAGGAGTGAAAAATCAGGAGATGACATGGGGCAGGATATACGCCGCTTTCCTTTCGGGATTGGTGCTGTTTTTCATGAACTGGTGGATGCTTGACCTGCCATTCTGCCCGACGGCTAACGCTGTCATATATACGGTAACACTTACCGCAGGATATATCCTTCTCTTGATGTCGGGTATGTGGATCAGTCGTATGCTGAAACACAACCTTATGGAAGATGTCTTCAATACTGCCAACGAGAGTTTCATGCAGGAAACAAGGCTTATGGAGAACGAGTATTCCGTCAACTTGCCCACGAAGTTTGTCTATCAGGGCAAGGAATGGGACGGATGGATCAACGTTGTAAACGTTTTTCGTGCGTCCATCGTACTGGGAACGCCCGGTTCGGGGAAAAGCTATGCAGTGGTAAACAATTACATAAAACAGCAGATTGAGAAATCCTTTGCCATGTATATTTATGATTACAAATTTCCAGATTTGTCCGAGATTGCATACAACCATTTGCTTAAGCACAAGGAGCATTACAAGGTAAGACCGGAGTTCTATGTCATTAATTTTGACGATCCGAGGCGCAGCCACCGCTGTAATCCTATCAATCCCAAGTTCATGGCGGATATTTCCGATGCTTATGAAAGTGCCTACACGATAATGCTCAATTTGAACAAGACCTGGATACAGAAGCAGGGTGATTTTTTCGTGGAATCACCGATTATCCTGCTCGCGGCAATCATCTGGTATCTGCGAATTTACAAGGACGGCAAGTATTGTACCTTCCCTCACGCGATAGAATTCCTTAACAAGCCGTATGCTGATATTTTCACGATTCTCACCTCTTACCCGTCCCTCGAAAACTATCTTTCCCCCTTTATGGATGCCTGGCAGGGCGGAGCACAAGATCAGTTGCAGGGCCAGATAGCGAGTGCTAAAATCCCGCTTTCGAGGATGATTTCACCGCAGCTTTATTGGGTCATGACAGGCGATGACTTCACGTTGGATTTGAATAATCCTGAACATCCGAAAATCCTATGTGTGGGAAATAATCCGGACAGGCAGAATATCTACTCGGCGGCTCTCGGTCTGTATAATTCCCGTATAGTGAAACTGGTAAACAAGAAAGGACAGTTGAAATCCTCCATCATCATAGATGAGCTACCCACGATATATTTTCGGGGTATTGACAATCTGATAGCCACCGCCCGAAGCAACAAAGTGGCAGTCTGTCTCGGCTTCCAGGATTTCTCCCAGCTGACCCGTGACTACGGTGAAAAAGAGGCGAAGGTAATCCAAAATACGGTCGGCAATATATTCAGCGGCCAAGTGGTAGGTGAAACCGCAAAGAGCCTTTCCGAGCGGTTCGGTAAAATCCTGCAACAAAGGCAATCCATCTCCATCAACCGGCAGGATACATCCACCTCCATCAACACGCAGTTGGATTCTCTGATACCGGCATCCAAAATAGCCAATCTCTCGCAGGGAACATTCGTGGGCAGCGTGGCGGACAATTTCGGAGAAGAGATAGAACAGAAGATTTTCCATGCGCGGATTATTGTCGACAGTGAAAAAGTGGCGGCGGAAACAAAAGCCTACAAGAAGATACCCGTCATCAACGAGTTCAAGGACGAGGACGGCAACGACATCATGCAGCAACAGATAGACCGCAACTATTCACGCATCAAGGCTGACGTACTGCAGATCATTGAGGAAGAGATGGCAAGGATAGCCAATGATCCGGATCTGAAACACCTGATTCCGCAGAAGGAAGATGATAAAAAAGACGAATAGAACAAGTCCGCTTTTTTATTTCAGCCTGCAAAGGTAGTCCCGTGCCCGCCTGGATTGAGCAAGGCCAAGCCCTTACGGGTTTCCGCAAAAATCTTCCGCGCTCCGCTTGCGGTATTTTTCCGGAAAGCCTTGCACAATCCGGCACGGGACAGTGATGCAGGCAAGAAATAAAATATCGGCTCACGAGCCGGTGAATGTTTAACTGAATAAAAGAAATATGGCTATGGGCAGAACAAGAGTGGTCAATATCCGCAAGGAAACCTGTGACGTGTACATTGGCAGGGCTGGATATGGCAAGGACGGTTATTTCGGGAATCCGTTCAGACTGGAAGCAACGATGGCAAAAGGCAGTACGCTTGGCCGATACAGGAAATACTTTTATCATCGCCTGAGTACGGATAAAGAGTTCCGCAAGCGGATCGGGAATTTGCAGGGCAAGACATTGGGATGTTTCTGCAAACCGGATCCTTGTCATGGGGATATCATTAAAGAATACCTGGACTGGATGGCTGAAAATGCGAATGAAGCAATCGTCATCGGGCAAATCCATTGGAAAGGATGTGTCTATCCCGTCAGGGAAATAGATGCCGGCAACCATATATTCAGGGTGTCAGTGGAGAGCCTGCGGAATGAACTGGCAAACGATATGCGTAACGGTATATATGAGGCAATGGAAGCCAGCGAAGAGATTGACGGTTACTGTACGGATGAAGAGTTGTGTACGCTGTCAGATACCGATTTGTATAAAATGTATTGTTGAACGAATTATAATGACAAATGAATTATGAGGAAAAGAAGCAATTTCACACCGATGAATAGATTTCATGAGATTATCGACCATTACGGTCTGAAACTGATGGAAGTAGGTGTCAATCACCTGAGAATATTCTCCGAAGGACGGAAACTTTTTGATTATTATCCGCTCCGGATGAAACTCTTCGACTACCGGCAATGGCAACAGTTGACTTACCCGTCTCTCCTTGACGGTACGGACAAATGGGAAACGGAACTTGACGGCATCATCCAAAGACTGCTGGTATCACCGCAATAAACTTGAAAGTATGAAGGAAAACAATAATACACCGCTCGTTTGGAACAACATTCCCGAATGGGCGATTTTTGCATTGGAGTACGGCATTGAAGAAGAATTGTTCCTTACCGATGAAGACAAGGATCTGATAACCCGATTCATCGGTGAAAATTTTCCGAACGGATATACCATGTCGGTGGATTGGGAAGCATACAGAGAGTTTGATGCTTACCCGGCCTTTGGGAAACCATGTAAAACGTATGAAGTGACTTTTATAACAGCATAAACCGATTTGAAATGAAAAAGATAATATTGAGTGAATACAATGCCATCCCGGAAAATTACCGTGGAATCTGGACTGTAGAACGTTGGGACTTGCCAGATTGGGCGGAAATACGAGAAAAACATATCGGCAAGCGCACCATGATGGTCAATGACAATGGCACGTGCCTGTTGGTTGAAGGAATAGGCTTTGAAATCGTGGATGACAGTACATGGAAAAAGCCCGATGAAGTCAGACAGGAAATAGGAGGTCTTTATCTGAAGTTCTACAGTGAGCAAGGATGTGAACCTCATTATGCGGACTGTGTCATCAGATGGTGTGACACACTGGAAACAGTAGAAGTAAGGATCGCTTTGGCTATGGAATCCGACACGGAAAAGGATGACGAGATATTCTTCTACTGCAATAGTCTGGAAGACTTGAAATCATTGACGGACAAAGATGGGGAGGATTTTACTGTTGCCGGATGCCTCGATTTCGGAATATACGAAGAATTGCTACAAACAACTTAAAATTACCGGATATGAAAATCAAATGTCAGGAACACTACGACAAGGTGGCGGAATACGCCAAAAGTATTGGTGACACAACCTTTCAGAATTGCATTGAACGCCTCAAACAATGGGAGAAGAACTCTGGCGGCAGGTATGAAATTGAACTGTATTACGATTTCGCTCCGTATTCATTCGGATTTGCGGAAAGGACACCGGATGGAAGAAACGGCATTGTGGGTGGATTGCTCTATCACGGCAGACCGGATGAGTCTTTTGCCGTAATGATGGAACCATTTCACGGCTGGAGCATACATACATAAAATTTTTATACCACAAGTTAATCTGCAATTGCGTGAAAAACGGTGCAGGTAAAGTCAAAACTCCCTTTCTGATAAAACCACCCCTGTTACAGCTATTTGTAGCAGGGGTGGATTTATATTTTGGGTGCATTATGCACATTGTCCTTACTATTTTTACACACTATTATGCTACATATTATGGTGGATTCATAATAGATTTCCTTCTGTATCTTTAAGGAAATCTATTATATTAATGATTGATATGCCATCTGTATTCACATGAGAAGGGGTCAAACCTCCCACAATGACTATTTTAGGGAATCCATCTTTGATATGACGAAGGGAATTGGTTTCCTGGTCAATTTTTTCTTGAGTGGGCATATCAAGTGCTGATTGTATGTACACACGTTTATCCCCACTATTGCAAATGAAATCAACTTCCAGTAGTTTTCGCATTTTCTTTCCATCATCATTTGTTATTCTCACTTCCACTTGCCCTACATCAATCGAATACCCTCTGATACGCAGTTCGTTATATATGATATTTTCCATAAGATGCCCCCCATCAATTTGACGGTAATTCAGACGGGCATTACGTAGTCCGACATCTTCAAAATAATATTTTGAAGGCGTGTTGATGTAATGCTTTCCTTTGATGTCATATCGAATGGCTTTTTCCAACATAAAGGCATCTTGTAACATTCCAAGATAACTCTGTATGGTTGTATCTGAAATACTATGACCTTTTACGGACTTGAATGTATTTTCAAGGTTTGTCGGATTGGTCAGGCAGCCTATGTTGGAAGCAATAATATCTATAAGTTCACTCAAATCATCATCGTTCCTAATATTGTAACGCTCTTTTATATCGCGTATATAAGTTCCTTGAAACAAGGATTTTAGATAATTTTCTTTTTCTGTTTTCTTTGAAAAAGATACGACTTGTGGCATTCCTCCATAAATCATATAATCCTGTAGGGCAGAAAGTTCATTTGTGTACTGTCCTGCCTTGAGAAATTCCGAAAAACTCAGTGGATGGACTCTGATTTCATACCCTCGACCACGAAATTCTGTTTTTACATCACTGGACAACATTCGGCTATTGCTTCCAGTTACATATACGTCTGTATTTTTAATTTTCAGATAGCTGTTGAGTACATCTTCAAACTCAGGAACAAGTTGTATTTCATCCAATAGTATGTAATACATATCGTTATCTGTGATATGTCCATCGATGTGATCCAATAATCTGTCCGGCTCTCTGAGGTGTTTATTACGTCGGTCTTCCAAATCAACTTGAATAATGTGCTCTTCATTCACACCGTTTTCAAGTAATGATTGTTTGAATAATTCAAATAGAAGATAAGATTTTCCACAACGGCGTACACCGGTAATAATCTTAATCATTCCGTTGTGCATCACACTTCTTAGCTCTTGCAAATATTTATCCCTTGGTATAATCATGTTGCAAAAGTAGTGAAAATTATCAGTATTACGGTTATTCTATTGGAGAAAAATGGGTAAAAGACCAATTTTCTCCAATAGAAGGCGGATATAAGCGAATCCATGTTCATTATTTGCTCGCATTCATTAAAAATGAACATCCATAGATGAGTGAACAAAAACATTTTTTCATGTATTATCGTTCTGCAAGAGTAATCATTTTCTGATTACTTCTGCGAAATGATTGCAATTTTCTTGGGCTAAAGGTACATTTTTCCATATTTCTCTATAAAAATCCATCATAAGCCACGCTTCACTTGTCAAGTCCCTTTAAGAAGATAACTCGGAGGGACGATACCTTCTACGTTCAGGCCTGCGGTTTTCGGGCAAAAAATTCCCTTCGGTAATTTTTCATCCGAAAAAACGTTCCGGTATCGCCGTCCGAGTTGGAGAAACGTTCCGGGACTTAGCAAGCGAAGCGACCTACGACGCATAGGACAAAACCAAGATACAATCCGGCGGCGGTATTTTGCCGACACCTGATGTCCTAATGGATTATGCTGTCAACATCAACCGCACGTAAATTCTCATCCAGTCCTATGGAGTAACAGAAGGAAGCGGGGACTAAAGACAGCTCGCTCTCCACTCTGCATAATACAGTTTCTCTTTATCGGCTTCGTGTCGTTTGCGGCTTTTCCACCCTTTCCCATTTTCCCGTTCCGCCTTTTTTGTTTTTGGCTTTCCCTTCGCGTATTTCTCTCTCTTCTTTTATCGGACCCGGTACGTTTCTCACACTTTTATCCTTGATTCTTCCGTTTTTCCGCCTTGCGTTTTCTCCCTCTGCGGTGAAACGTGATGACATCCGATGAAACGGATAGTACAACGCATTGATACATAGTGATTTATCAAATTTATGACTATATATTTGCGGTGACAACAACAGTTATAAACCCTAAAAATTACAGTTATGGCAAAGAAAAATGTAAGGGACGAACCCCCAAAAACGCAAGTCACCGAGAACGCCCAGCTGAGCGACATCGTGTTTATCCTCGACAAGATGGAACTGCTTCTACAGGCAATATCCGACATCGACAAGAACGGCAGGTACAAGACGGTTTCGGCAGACAAAAAACACCGGAACTCTTTCCTGAAAATTGACCGATATGCCAGCATGTTCGAGAATTTCCTGAAGAACTTTTGGAGCCAGTTGAAAGACCCGACTCGTTTCGGCATCCTTTCCGTCAAGGAGAATGCGCTGGATAACCCGGAAGTCAGACAGGCAATCGAGGATCTTGCCGCAGGCAGAAAATCAGACGCGGTGGAGGAATTTCTAAAGAAATACGAGATTGTTCCCCGCTCCAAAGAAAACCAAAGTATAAACCATCAAAATCAAGAAGAAATGGCAAAAAAAACTGAGACACAGCAACAGGCCGCTCCGGAAACCGCGCAGCAGCCGAAATACCGCTACAATGAATCCATGATCAACTGGGAGGAACTGAAGAAATACGGGCTGTCCCGCGAGTATCTTCAGGAACGCGGACTCCTTGACCAGATGCTCAGGGGCTACAAGACCAACCAGGTCGTGCCCATCAGCATGAATTTCGGTTCTGCCGTATTGCGTACCGACGCACGGCTGTCACTCCAGCAGTCCGTGGGAGGTCCCATCGTGCTGGGCATCCACGGTATCCGGCAGAAACCCGAACTCGACCGCCCGTACTTCGGGCATATCTTCTCCGAGGAGGACAAGAAGAACCTGCTTGAAACAGGCAATATGGGACGTGTCGTGGAACTGAAAGGACGGGGCGGTGAATACATCCCCTCTTTTGTCAGCATTGACAAGCTCACCAATGAGGTGGTCGCCATGCGTGCGGAAAATGTCTTCATCCCGAAGGAGATTAAAGGCGTAAAGCTTACCGAGCAGGAGCAGAACGACCTGCGCGAAGGCAAGAAGGTGTTCATCGAGGGTATGATTTCCAACAACGGAAAGGAGTTTGACGCCCACATCCAGATCAACGCCGAGCGCAGGGGCATCGAATATATCTTCGATAACGACAAGCTCTTCAACCGCCAGTCATTGGGTGGCGTGGAACTGACCAAACAGCAGGTTGAAGACCTGAATGCCGGAAAGGCCATTTTCGTGGAGGGAATGGAGCGTAAGGACGGGGAGAGATTCTCCTCCTATGTCAAGCTGGACGAGGTGACAGGCAGGCCCGCCTATACCCGCTACAATCCCGACTCCCCGGAGGGCGCACGGGAAATTTATATCCCGAACGAGATCAATGGCGTGAAAATCACCGCCGAGGAGCAGCAACAACTACGGGAGGGCAGGACCATCTTCCTCAATGACATGGTGAACCGCAAGGGCGAGGAGTTCTCCTCGTTCATCAAGGCGGACCTGGAAACCGGACGGCTCAGTTATTCACGCACTCCGGACGGTTTCGAGCAGCGTGCGGAATTCAAGATTCCGGATAAGGTGTGGGATGTGGAGCTTACCCGCAAGCAGCGTTCCGACCTGCAGAGTGGCAAGGCTGTTTTGGTGGAGGGTATCAAGGGATATGACGGCAAGACCATCTCCCAGTATGTCAAGGCGAACTTCAACCAGGGCAGGCTGGACTTCTACAACGAGAACCCCGACCGCAAGCGTGACGCCTCGCAACGAAATGTCGTGGCTGAAACACAGAGGCAGGAACAGGGCAGCCGGAAATCCAAAGGCGCAAGTATAGCATGATGCGTGAATCAAATGAATGTGGAATCCTAAAAGAAAAGAAATATGGAAATGAACAAGGAAAACAACACGCCTTTCAAGGTAGAGGACGTAAACTGGGAGGAACTGGCAGGTATCGGCATATTGAAAGACGAGCTGGAAATGTCGGGAGAACTCGACACGTTGCTCAAGGGGGAGAAAACGAATGTGATACGGCTCAGCCTGGTGCTGCTTGGTGTGGACGTGGTGATGGACGCCACGCTACAGCTGGTGCGCAAGGACGGCGAACCGCTGCTCGAAATCCTCGGCATCAAACCCTTCGGACAACAGTAGCCCCTCCTTATATATAATATGTAAACTGAATGTATAACCGCCGTTTTCCGTTCCACCACACACCGGCAAGCGGGAAACGGCTTGACTTTATCCGAATCATGATAGCAATCATAGCAGAGAAGTTATCATAACTCGTGATAATTTTTCTTATCACAAGTAAATTATTATCCAAAGCTATAAGCTAATAGACTAAATAACCAACAGATAATCAATCAAACTCGTGATAATAATGTTCTGATAATA
>NZ_DBMACV010000064.1:0-20469 GCF_057861905.1 Phocaeicola sp.
GCAGGAGATGTGGATACACTTTTACTGGACAAGACGGGTACCATCACTATCGGAAACCGTAAGGCTACAGCCTTTCATCCGGTCAAAGAGATTCCTCTGCACCGTTTTGTGGAAATATGCATGCTCTCTTCCGTAGCCGATGACACTCCGGAAGGTAAATCCATCATCGAATTGGGACGCGAACAAGGCATCCGCATGCATACGCTCCAGACGGAAGGGGCTCACATGATCCAGTTTACGGCGGAAACCAAATGCTCCGGCATAGACCTGAAAGACGGTACCCAAATTCGTAAAGGGGCTTTTGATGCCATCCGCAGTCTGACGCAGGCAGCCGGTCATGACTTTCCCCGGGAAACGGAAGATGCAATCCGAAACATATCAGGCAACGGAGGTACTCCTTTGGTGGTCTGTGTCAATCAGAAAGTAGCTGGTGTCATTGAATTGCAGGACATTATCAAACCAGGTATAGAAGAGCGATTTGAACGCTTACGAAAAATGGGCGTCAAAACGGTGATGGTAACGGGAGACAATCCCTTGACTGCACAATACATTGCCAAAAAAGCGGGTGTGGATGACTTCATCGCTGAAGCCAAGCCGGAAGACAAGATGAATTACATCCGTCGGGAACAGGCGGCTGGCAAACTGGTGGCTATGATGGGTGACGGTACAAACGATGCTCCGGCATTGGCACAGGCCAACGTAGGGGTAGCCATGAACAGCGGTACACAGGCGGCAAAAGAAGCCGGCAACATGGTTGACCTGGATAATGACCCGACTAAACTGATCGAAATCGTAGAGATTGGAAAGCAACTGTTGATGACACGAGGTACACTGACCACCTTTTCCATCGCTAACGATGTGGCAAAATACTTTGCTATCATTCCGGCCTTGTTCATGGTTTCTGTTCCTCAATTGGGTGCCCTTAACATCATGGGGCTTCACAGTCCCGAAAGTGCTATCCTTTCCGCCGTCATCTTCAATGCGCTCATCATTCCTGCGCTGATACCCCTGGCGCTGAAAGGAGTTGCCTACAAGCCGATCGGTGCCAGTGCCCTGCTTCGCCGAAACCTGCTCATCTATGGGGTAGGCGGTCTGATAGCTCCCTTTGTGGGTATCAAACTGATTGACCTGCTCGTTGGTCTGTTTGTCTAACCCATCTTTCATGATAACTTATTCAAACCCATTTAATTGACTCAAAAATTATTCATTATGAAGAATCTGATAAAATCCATCAAACTTACCCTTGTTTTCTGTGTGTTTTTGTCCGTATGCTATGTGCTGGTCCTGTGGGTGTATGCCCAGTTCGCTGCGCCGGGTGAGGGTGGCAATGCCGAAACTGTCACGCTAAACGGTAAAGTAGTGGGGGTAGCCAACGTCGGACAGCGGTTTACCCAAGATATTTATTTTTGGGGACGACCTTCCTGTGCCGGTGACGGTTACGACGGCACCAGCTCGGCCGGCAGCAACAAAGGGGTAACCAATGAAAGCTACCTGAAAGAAGTCGAGGCCCGGATAGACACCTTTTTGTTACACCATCCGTACTTGAAACGTGCGGAGGTGCCTGCAGAAATGGTAACGGCCAGTGCCTCCGGATTGGATCCTGACATTACACCGGCCTGTGCCTATGTGCAGATAAAACGGGTGGCTACTGCCAGAGGATGGAGCGAAGAAGAAGTGAAAGCACTGGTGGAAAACCACATCGAAAGACCGCTTTTCGGCGTTTTCGGGCCTTCCAAAATTAATGTATTGAAACTGAATGTTGCTTTAGATGAACATAAGAAATAACCTTTAATCCGTTTGTACCATGTATGCTTTTATCAAAAAAAATCTGCTGCTCATAGGAGCAGTGGCTTGTTTATATCCTTTACAAGTTTCTGCACAAAACAAACTATCCGTCCATGCCAAGGCGGATTTCGTATCTGACTATATCTGGCGCGGAGCCGATCAGCAGTCCGGCTGTTCGGTACAGCCTTCTCTCACGCTGGGCTATGCTGGTTTTTCTCTCAATATTTGGGGTAGCCAGTCACTCACCAAATGGGAAGAAGGAGGTGCCAAAGAATGGGATATCAACCTCGGATATACCTACCGGAATTTTACAGTCACCCTATCCGACTACTGGTGGAGCGGTATCAACCAGCCTTATGGCCATTACAAAAACAGCCATTATTTCGAGGGCACTCTGGCTTACTGCTTTGGCGATACTTTTCCGCTATCCCTTTCATGGAGTACCATGTTTGCCGGGGCAGACAAGAATGAGAAGGGCAATCTGCAGGCATCTACTTACCTTTCGGCCTCCTATGTATTCCGGCTGCCTGCTGACATAGTGATGACTCCAGCTGTTGGTTTTACTCCTTGGAAGGGAATGTATCATAGGAAAGCGGCTTTCACGGATTTATCTCTGAAAGTTTCCAAGGAAGTATCGTTGTCAAACCATTTGGCAATCCCCTTATTTGTTCAAGCTATCGTATCACCGGTATATGACCGAACTTACCTGGTAGCAGGAATCGGCATTGGATTTTAACATTTCCACCACCTTGTACTCTTATAGACAGTGGAACGGAAAGACTTGTTTTCTCAAAATGAAAAGGTTTCTTCTCAGATTGAGAAAACAGTTTGCCTTTTCATTCCTCTTTTATATCTTCATAGCTGCTGATTTTCAAGTGATAATGAAAGATCTGGAACAATGGCACAGTCCTTGTTTCTCATGTAATAAAATAAAAGAACAATGGAAGAATGGTATCAAAGCAATAAAGTTTCTTTTCAGAGAAACAGGGACTGTATGGTCAACTATCGACATGTTTCATATGCATTAGGCGTGCTTGTACTGGTAGAAGCGGGTCTTTTCGCACTTTGTGCAGGTGTTTCCTTCTACTATCAGGAAGAAGACTATATTCATTTTTTAGAGACGCTGCTTATTAACGTTGTACTTGGTGGACTGCTGCTGTTGGTGGGTAAACGAAATGAAGTATCCATCAATCGACGTGACGGTTATTGTATTGTCAGTTTATCGTGGTTACTGTTTTCGGCACTGGGCATGCTGCCTTTTCTGTTTAGTGGACATATCACTTCCGTAGCCGATGCCTTTTTTGAAACCATGTCCGGATTTACCACTACTGGGGCCACGATACTGGATCATATCGAATCCCTCCCTCACGGACTGCTCTTTTGGAGAAGTCTGACCCAATGGATTGGTGGGCTTGGCATCGTTCTTTTCACCATTGCCCTGCTGCCGCTTTTCTCGGGCAGCAGCCAGCAACTCTTTCTATCAGAAGCAACCGGAGTTACCCATGACAAGATTCATCCCAAAATCAAGGTAATGGCTCGGTGGTTATGGATTATTTATATCGGACTGACAGCAACGGAAACGCTCCTGCTCGTAGGAGGAAATATGGACTGGTTTGATGCTATTTGTCATGCCTTTTCTACGACAGCCACCGGTGGTTTTTCCACTAAGCAGGCAAGTGTAGCCTATTGGAATTCGCCCTATATTGAATACGTGATTTCCGTTTTTATGATTCTGTCCGGTGTCAATTTCTCACTTTATTATGTGGCCGCCATGCGCGGCAATTTCCGTAACTTATGGAAAGACGAAGAATTACGCTGGTTCCTGAAGTCTGTCGGCATTCTTACTTTGCTCATTACCGCTGCCCTGTTCTTGAATGACTACTACAACCTGGAGACCTCTTTCCGTAAAGCCCTGTTTCAGGTAGCTACTGCTCATACGTCCTGTGGATTTGCTACGGATGATTACAACCTTTGGCCGCCTTTCACCTGGATGCTGCTGATTTTCGCCATGATTTCGGGCGGATGCACCGGTTCCACCAGCGGAGGGGTCAAAAACATGCGCTTGCTCATCATGGCTCGCAACATCCGGAATCAGTTCAAACAGATGCTTCATCCCCGTGCCGTTTTACCTGTACGCGTAAATGGCATTTGTGTACCCGTACAGACTTCCGCTACGGTATATACGTTCTTTGTCACGTATTTGATTTGCATCTTTGTAGGGTGGATATTGTTGATGGGCTGCGGGGTGGGACTGACCGAATCCATGAGTACCGTCATATCTGCCATAGGCAATGTAGGCCCCGGACTGGGTGCTTTCGGACCGGCTTTCTCTTGGGCAGCCCTTCCTGATGCTGCCAAGTGGATTCTTTCTGCACTGATGCTCATCGGACGTTTGGAGATTTTCGGTATCCTGCTGCTGTTCTATCGGGGATATTGGAAAGAAAAGTAACTGAATCTGCCTTTTTGAGAATAATATCGGGAATTTTCCTAATTGTTAACTCGGGAAGTTTGTAAGAATATCAACAGAAACAAGCATAATATGAAGGATAGAAAAGATAGAGAAGAAAACGCACAGCATTTCCTCCAGCTGATACGGCGTTCACAGCGGGGTGTATTCAAGGTCTATATTGGCATGATAGCCGGTGTGGGGAAGACATACCGGATGCTGCAGGAGGCGCATGAGATGCTGGACAACGGCATCAACGTGCAGATAGGATATGTAGAAACCCACGGACGCGTCGCTACCGAGGAGTTGCTGGCTGGACTGCCGATCATTCCACGAAAGAAAATCTATTACAAGGGAAAGGAACTCGAAGAGATGGATTTGGATGCAATCCTGCTCCTGCACCCGGAACTGGTCGTAGTCGATGAGTTGGCGCATACCAACGTGGAAGGCAGCCGCCACGAAAAGCGGTGGCAGGATGTCATGGAACTGTTGGAGGCCGGCATCAATGTCATCACGGCTGTCAACATCCAGCACATCGAAAGTCTCAATGAGGAGGTCAAGGGAATTGCTGGCATCGAGGTGAAGGAACGGATTCCGGACAAGGTACTCGAAGAAGCGGATGAGGTGGTGAATATCGACCTGACAGCTGAAGAGCTGATCAACCGTCTGAAAGCCGGAAAAATATACCGCAAAGAAAAAGTCCAGACTGCCTTGAACCATTTCTTCAAGACGGAAAACATCCTTCAGCTGCGCGAGCTGGCTTTAAAAGAGGTGGCCTTCCGGGTGGAGCGGAAAGTGGAGAATGAGCTTGTTACCGTAGAGAAGGGGGTGCACCGCGAGCGATTTCTGGTGTGCATCAGCAGCAATGAAAAGACACCGAGAAGGCTCATCCGCCGTACTGCCAGGCTGGCCACTCGATACGATACGGATTTTTTGGTTCTGTATGTGCAGACCCCAGCCGAACATCCGGACCGCATTCCGTTGGCTACCCAGCGCCATTTGCTGAATCACTTCAAATTAGCGGCGGAGCTGGGCGGTGAACTGATACAGCGGGCTTCACCGGATGTCATAGATACTATCCAAGCGGTGTGCAAAGAGCGTCAGGTCACGACGCTGTGCATCGGACAGCCGGCTTTCACCTATGTCTCGACCCTGATTCACCTGAAACGGTATCGGTCTTTTTTGAGATTTCTCTCGGATGAGAATATTAAATTGATTATCTTTCCGCAGTAATAACCCTAAACAGATTGTTTTATGAATATCAAGACAAAACTGACGTTGAATATCGGTATGCTGGTAGCCATGATTGTGCTGCTGGTTTCATTGTCTATCGTCAACCTGCAAATTCTGACTGCCACCGAACCGACCAGCCCGGCTGCCGGTCCCGGCTTGCAACGGGCATTGGTGTGGGTTTCAATCATCGGAGGCATCTGCATTGTCTGTGGTCTTTGGATGTTGAAGCAGTTACCAGCTTCCATCAACAAGCCCATTAAAGAGATTACGGACGGCATTAAAGAGATAGCCAACCATAACTACGAGCAGCGGTTGAATCTGGAAAGCAAAGAGTTTGAAGAAGTGTCTAATAATTTCAACCGGATGGCCAAACGGCTGGCTGACTATCATTCCAGCACACTGGCTGAAATAAAGGCGGCCAAGAATTACATGGAAACCATCATCAACAGCGTAAAGGAACCTATCATCGGACTTGACAATGCGATGACCATCCTTTTCATCAACGATGAAGCCCTCAGCATCCTCAACCTGCAACGGGAAGAAGTGTTATGGAAATCGGCTCAAGAGATAGCCCTGCGAAACGACCTTCTTCGCCGACTGCTCCGGGGGGTGCAGGATTCCTTCGATGAAAAGAACACGGCTAAAAACGAGCCACTGAAAATCTATGCCGACAATAAGGAAAGCTATTTCCAGATGAAGTGTATGAAGACTGGAAGAGAAGGTACGTCTCAAAAGGAAGGATATGTGATTCTCTTAAAAAATATCACAGAATTCAAAGAGTTGGATTCCGCCAAAACCACCTTCATCTCGACCATCTCTCACGAGTTGAAGACACCGATTTCGGCCATTCTGATGAGCCTGCAGTTGCTGGAAGACAGCCGGGTGGGCTTTCTGAATGAAGAACAGAAGGAACTTGCTCAAAGCATTCAGGACAACAGCGACCGGTTACTGAACATCACCAGTGAACTGCTCAACATGACCCAGGTGGAATCCGGCAAGTTGCAGCTGAAACCGCGTGTCACCAAGCCTATTGAACTGATTGAATATGCCATCAAAGCGAACCGGATACAAGCCGAAAAATTCAACATCCAGATAGAAGTACAATATCCGGAGGAAAAGATAGGCAAAGTGTTTGTTGACAGTGAAAAGATTGCCTGGGTGCTGACCAACCTGCTTTCCAATGCCATCCGGTATTCTGCCGAAAACGGGCGGATTATCATCGGTGCACGCAAAACCGAAGACAACTGGATAGAAATGTTTGTGCGTGATTTTGGCAAAGGCATTGACCCTCGTTATCACCAGAGCATCTTTGACCATTATTTCCGGGTGCCAGGCACCAAGGTACAGGGTAGCGGACTGGGTCTTTCCATCTCCAAAGACTTTGTCGAAGCGCATGGAGGCACGTTGACCGTAGAAAGTGAAATTGGGAAAGGCAGTTGCTTTACATTGCGCTTGAAGGCATGATACAGCGCAATGCAGCATGCTTTCGCATGCCTTGCATCGCATTGAGCTCTAAAGGAATTACTAGCTGATTAACTTTGCATTTTTTGCCTAAAAGATGCATTCGTATCACAAGGTTTGCTACCTTTGCGTCTGATTTAGGAAATAAACCCAGGGAGCAGAAGGCGCTTCGCAGTAGCATATAGATAGCCTTCAACACCTGATTGGATAATTAAACGTTTGAGAAAAATGAATAAAACAATGATTTATGGGATGTTGACAGCCCTGTTTGCGTTGGCATCCTGTATAGGAAATGGAAATCCAGTATCCTTGTCTGACCTTGAAGGGGAATGGAATGTCGTAGAACTCGCAGGTCAGCCGGTGAATACGAAACAACAGCCTTTCATTGGTTTTGATACCCATGAGATGAGGGTGTATGGATATGGAGGCTGCAACCGTCTGATGGGGTCGTTTGAATGGTCGGACGAGTCAGCCCGGATGATGATGGACAAGTTGGCTTCCACGATGATGGCATGTCCGGATATGGAGCAGGAAAAGGCACTTTCACAAGCACTTGCCCTGACGAAAAAAGTAAAACAAGAACGCACGGATCAGATTATGCTGTGTGATTCATTGGATAATCCATTAGCTAAACTTAGCAGACGCTACTTTTTGATGCCGCTGTCTGAATTGCAAGGCACGTGGGATGTAGTGAAAATGAACGGCGAAGCTTTGCCGGATTCCATGAAGAACCGCCCTTTCTTCTCACTCGATGTAATGGAGAAGACGCTCAGTGGAAATGCCGGATGCAACCAAATGAACGGTAAGTTCAAGACTCTTGAGAAACAATCCAACTCATTGGTGTTCCTGCCTATTTCTAGCACACGTATGACTTGTCCGAACATCGAAACCGAATTTGAGGTATTAGCCGCTCTGAAGGAAGTAACCACTTTCGGCATGTTACCCAACGGACACGTGGGACTGTTTGCTGCAGGCAGTGTGCAAGTACTCGAACTGGCCAAAAGAAAGAACTGATTCCTATATTTTCCGATGACATGACATAGTGATGATGACAGACAAGGCTACTTTTCTCCGGTTTCCCATATCATGGAGAAAAGGGCCTTGTTTTTGCTAAGTATCAGTTGCCAATAAGTAAAAAACTTACAGCCCATTGAAAAGGTATCCCAACAGACATTCCCTATTGTTTTTCCAATCCAAGTTTTTACCGTATCATGAAATTATATGTAGCTATCCAACGTTTTCTGAACAAAAACTGGGTGCATTATATTGTACTCTTCTTCATCTTGATTTCCATTCTGGCAGTCATTGCCAGTTCTTTTGAAGAGATGTCCCGGTATCGGTTATCCTTATTCGGCATCACCTATATTTCTTCGTTCGTATTCCTGCTCGAATATTCAGCCCGTATCTTGTCCGCGCCAGCCCTTCATCCAACAAAAAGTGCTATTAAGGCACGTTTGCTTTATACACTCTCTTTCTATGGATTTGTGGATTTTGTAGCCATCCTACCTTGTGTGCTGACCTATATCTATTGGAACACAGAAGTAGTACACATCATTATCCTCCCTTATATTTTCATCATATTCAAGCTGATACGCCATTCCCGTTCGTTCCGCTTGATTGGAAAAGCTCTTTATTCCGTCAGAGAGGAACTTGCTACGGCCTATACAGCCAGTTTCATTACCATCTGTTTCTCGGCCATTCTCATGTATTACATCGAGCGGAATGCCCAACCCGATGTGTTTGAAAACATCGGGGATAGTATTTGGTGGGCCATCATCACCTTTGCAACGGTAGGTTACGGTGATATTTATCCCATCACTCCATTGGGCAAATTGTTGGGATGCATCATCTGTCTGGTCGGTGTAGCCATGGTAGCGATTCCTACCGGTATCATCAGTTCTTCCTTTATGAGTATGATTCAGAAAAAAGAGCGGCAGCAGATGCAGGCAGAGAAAAAACAAGAAGAAAAGCGGCAAGAAGAGAAGCATTCCAACGATTGACTCCATTCTGATTTCGCCTTGAGTTTCTTTTTCCCAAGGTTGCCCAACTCAGTTTGCTGAGTCGCCCAACTCAAAAGGGTGAGTTGCCCAACTCACGAAAACGAGTTGCCCGACTCGGCAATCCGGGTCGGGCAATTTCATAATTCGAATCAAAGCAGACTTTCATGTTCTTCTTCGTGTTCTGACGGTTTGTCAGATGTACCATTTTCCGTCAGTTTGTCCAGCCAGACGAAGTCCGCTTTCTGCATGGCAGTCTTCAGTTCATCGCCAGGCTGGAAGTTGATGTTGACACGCTTTACGTTGTGGGCGGTCAACGCTTCACGGGTGTCGGCTCCTTCGGTGTTCAGAGTCACGTTGAATGTTCCCCAGTCACCGAGCTTCACGCTTTTGCCATCAAGCAGCAATCGTTGCATCACTTTGCGCAGCTGGCGTATCGCCATGGCCGCTTCCATGGGGTTAAGTGTGGTCTCCTCGGCAATCAACATGGCAACTTCACTTTCATCCACCATCTTAGTGGTATATTGCACGGGCTACCACTTCTTGGGTTCATCGGGGTGCGAAGGGTTGATGCGTTGCACCGCTTTCAAAAAAATGCTCATAATCTTCTCTTTTAAGGTTAGTATTTTATTTGCCGTACAGCCTTCAAAGACTGCACGGCGCAAGGTAAGCATTTCTTTTTTATTTTCCTCAGATACATTCGATAAAAAACGCTTGTCAGCTCATCAGACGGGCAAATTGACGTGATAAAATCAGCGGCTCATCCAGTCCGTTATTTCAAAGCGTACCGTCATCGAATATTTCAGTTGGATGGTACGGAAGTTATCATATCCTCCGGCATTCATCGACATCACGTTGCTTTGTAAAGCACCGAACATTCCTGAGTTTGCATTGGTATTTTCTACGATGCGTATCACCGAACCCAATTTCTTATCCAAAGCTTCTACCAGATAAGCTGCTTTGCGTTGGGCAGCTTTCAGGGCTTCAATCTTGGCCTTTTGGTGGTAGGTCAGTATATCCTTGTTATCCAACTTGCCGATACGCATCGAGTGAATGCCCCGGGTGTTAAGCTTTTGGACAATCCGGTCAATCTGCTTGAAGTCCTGCAGGGTGATGTCCAGCTGTTTCGAGATCAAAAAATCATGCCCCTGATGTCGCCAATTGTTGCCATATTCTTGAACGCGTACAGCTGAGTCGGGGATTCCGGCATCATGGATAGCCTGCATCAATTCCTGCTCAATCCGGGTAATAGGTACCTTCGTCTTGTATTGCTCAGGCTTCGATACGCCATCAAATTCCTCCTCAAAATACTCCTGTATTTCAATGAGATAATGAATCTCATCCGGTACGACCTCCATTTCAGACGTTCCGGTCACTTCGATATACCGCTCACACTCCTGCGCTTTCATCGTAACACAAACCAGTAGGCTCATGATGAAAATTAATCCATACTTTTTCATACGCAAATACTTGATTTTAGTTCAAACTGTTATCTTTTTACGAACCGATTTTAGGGAATTTCAAATGGGGCAGACAGACAAACGACGTGCTGATTATGGGGAGCAACCAGCTTATTTATCCGATAACGTCCCTTCGGCAAATAATAAAAGTCACCTACGGGAATGCGAAAGCAATACAAGCAATGGGCTTGTTCATCGTTTATCCACTCTGTCTCTGCTGTATCGGGCAAATGCTTCAATTGCGGCTGTTCCCAATCTTGACCATTCCATTGCTGAAGCTCCCAATCTCCGCTAAATTCAAGAGGTACATCCGTGTAATTGGCCAGAAAGACATTGATGACCTTCACATCTTGCCAATACACCTTACGCTCTGTCCAAAACTGATGTTCCTGCTTACGATAAGATTTCGGCAAATCTTTTCTATACCACAGATAATACGAGGGCATTTCATAAATGACCGTATCCCTGTCTTGTATCTGTGGGGCAATGGCTTTATTCCCCTCTACCGTCCATGCAGTCGTATCCTGCTCTGAACCTCCGATAACGGCAATAGCCGAGGCCGGAACCGCTTCCGGCAAAAATGTCTTCTGCTTATCCGTGCAAGCAAGAGACAGCAAACAGCATAACATGCCGACAACCGTAACTTTCATAATCCGTCCTCCTCTTCAAAATAGGATAAATAAAGGTTTTTGGATGCAAAAATACAAAACATTCCCTTAGTTGATGCTGCCCAAAGTTCATTTTTGCACAATCTTCAACCAGTAATGAGAAATTTCATGGATAGGAACCGATGCATGAACTACTCTCATACCTTTCCCTTTCTGATAGTGCTTCTCTGTGAAAAGGGGCTTTCCTCCTGCCTGACGGTAAGTCTGGATGAGTTCGGCGGTCTTGACAAGCTCAGTGTCAACATATTCATATCGCTCATAATGGTAGCTGGCTGCCGATTCGCGGGAAAAGGAGAACAGACACCGCTCTTCTTTGTCAATCCGCGGATTGGCAATTTCCTTCAGCTGCTTGACGGGAACATAAGTCTTTAGAGCCTTATCCCACAGATAACCGTCTTCATATTGAATGCGTTGGTTTCCATAGTTGCCTAACGGTATGGCAATGTCATCCTGTCCGTCAAAGTTCAAGTCTTTAAGCATCACCTCTGCGTGAAAATTGTCCGCAAGAGCAATATCTTCCGGATAGGTATAGGTAAGAGTCCGCATGCTTCCGGATGGATGGGAATATCGGATAAGCAATCCTTTGATGGCTTTGTCTTTCCGGATGACGGTGTATTCCAGCAATTCATTGCCGTTCCGGTTAATGATTTTCCATTCGTCCGACTGCCAGGTCGTGTGCTCTCTATCCTTGCTTTCCTCTCCATGTTCAGTTACATAAGCATGACCATTTGCAAACGGAGTGGCATACAGAAATTGGGGGTGGATAACCACATTGCCTGATGAATCGGCAAAGCCTATCCGCCCTTGTTCATCCATCATCCGAAAAAGCCCTTCTTTCAGATAATCTGGCCCATTATCACATTTAAAAACGTAAAATAGTTCTTTGCCTGCATCATTGATGCAAACAATACGGGCCTTCTTCGATTTGTTCTCATATACAAAGCCTATTTCCGTGATAGTATCCGTCTGACAATACCGATATTTCCCGTAAGGCACAAGGGTATCACCTCGTTCATTCAGATAACAGACCGGTACACCCACTTCCAGATGAGGTTCAGTAGTATGGACAGTCAGCACGGCATCATATCGCATCAAGACAGGGGTGTCACAAGAAGTGTAGCCGATTATCAAAACATCTGCGTGAGGACCTTTCGCCATGTTATCCAGCCAGAATTGGATGCTGAGAATGCTTTTCCCGGGGCGTAAGACAGTGGGTACATTCCGTAACGAGTGAAATACTTGCATCACCGACTTTCGGAATGCACGGGGTGCTTGATTGAGTACCGCAGCATGGCTGATATAACCTTCTGGGGTCACAGTATATTCCACCTGTAAAACACAACCCTTGTTCCTTCTTTGCTGGGCAACGGGATATTTACACTCTCTGCTCAGCGTTTTTATGAGCCAGTTATAATCATGCAGTTCGTTTCTTGTTGTACTATCATTCTTGAATAAAACAGGAACAGTCCAAACAGAGTTCCGATATTCACCTTTACCATGAAAATTGATGGCGGGAGTCCACCGTGGCATACCTTTTATGATTTGCAATACTTGATTGTCCCATTCTTGTATGCCACAACCTCGTAAGGTTTCTACTTTTATTATTTCCCCGTAAGAATCAATGCGTATCGTATAAATCCCTTTGATTTCTTTTTTACCGTTTAATAGCTTGGAATCGTATATCAGGCGTTCATTAATATAGTCGGTAACTGCATACGGATTTGCTTTTTCAAAATAAGACACAGCTTCCCATTCCACAAAGCTTTGTTTCAATTCTTCTTCTCCAATGCTGTCCGCCTTTACCCTATCCCTATAATGTTGGGGCAGGAAAGGTACATACACCGTATAAAGACATTCCATCCGTTTGCCGTTTTTATTTCGACAGGGCAGGCAATGTGGTAATTCCTTAGTTAACCGGATCACTTCTTGATCGAAATCCTTATATTTGGTAGTTAAAATTGTGTTCCAACGAGGTAATCCCAATGTATCAATCGCAAACATCACTACGGAATAACCTGTCACATTCTTTTTTAGCAACTCTTCTGGGTATTTCATTTGGGAAACATAGTATTTTGTCAAATCGTAATCCCATACCGCCCATCGGGGAGGTTCAATGGTTGACAAATCTTTGATAGGCTTCCCAGAAATATCAGCAACTCCCTTGTTCCAAATATCTTCTTTCCTCCAGATACTGTCTAACCGTTGCTCGTTTGCAAGCATTTTGGCAGGTGAGTTAATCGTGTTGGCGTATTTTACAGGGCCATTACCTATGACCAGTCTTTGGGGAATATAACGAATAACAAGAGTGCTGTCAGTCAATTCCAAAATTAAATACTGCTTACAGAAGGAAGTTTTGATGGTGTCACCACAAACACAATAAGAGTCTTCCATGATGACTTTTCTTCCATTGTAAGTAAAAGTAGCATACAACCCATAGTCCCGGAACTCCATCTCTTGCGTATAGGATTTTTCAGAAGGAAGTTCGGCTCTCCATATTTTGTTTTCCAACATCAGAATGGTGTCGTTGGCTGTTCTTTCTTGTGCTTCAAGTTGAAAGAAGTACCCAAGCAGTATGAAGGATAGAAAAAAGCGTTTCATGTGTATATGGAATTCAAAATCAGACAATGGCACATCGAAAATGAAATTTAGTCATAAAACCATATCAACTCTCATCGGGGATAATTTACATATTCCACGCTGATTACATCGGAAGAATCACGGACAGCTTCTTTGATGTCTGCCAGCCGGAATTCAGTCATAAGTGTGATTTTCTGTCTCTTATCCATTAGTTCTACCTCATAGAAAAAACGGTATCTGCCCGGTGGGTTGGGCAGGACATTCGGGTTGAGGTCAGCTTTAAACAGAAATTGTTCGCCAGACTGAATAACATAGGCAATACAGTTGAATATCGTATGTATAGGAAGAGTCCGCCAGACTCCACGCTGGTCTTCATAGGTAATATGGTATGAATCTCCACACTCTATCTCGTGCTCGCTCTGATTGAATAGTACAAAAGTGGCGGTACGAGCCGTGTATGGGTATGCAGAGAATTCAGGATATAAATGGATGCCCAAAGTATCGGAAGTGTATCGTTGATTGTTGGGTGTCGGTTCTGTGCCCCCTTCAAAACGGATAGCAGGTGAATCCATAATCTTCTCACGAAAAACGGCTCTGGCTTCCGGCGAGTTTAAGCATAATTGCACGACAAGATGATTCCCTATTACGCTCCATGCCTGTATATTGCCGTCTAAACGAGTGCCCTTTATTTCTGAACGCGCATATCGTTCTCGCAGTTCATTCTGTATCTTTTGCAGTTCTTGCTCTGTAAACACAGAATCCTTTACACTCTGAGTGGCTACTGGAAGATGGCAGATTGTGTCTTGGGTATGAACGGAAACTGTTTGAACGCCTTGAGTAATCGAAGTTGAATCACCCCTTACCGCAGACTGATTGTTTCCGGACGGTTTACTGCTACATCCTACAAGTAACCATATCAAGAGAAAAATCAATGCCATTCCCAAGGCTAAATAAAGCATCGCCTTAAAATGGGCAGCCTTATCCAGCTCTTCTTTTTCCAAAGTTTTCCGGCGGATATCTTCCATTTTTTCCATCGTCATCAAAGAGAGGTCAGTCTCTTTTCCTGTATCTAATAACCGGTGGTAGGTGTCTGTTAACCTCTCCCGATTCCGTTTGCGCAGCTCCCGATTTTCTTTATCGCGTTGCAACATGTCATTGATGCATCCCAAGGTTCCCATAAGCCATATTTTACAATGATTCTCAAAGGTAACAAATAGAATTAGAAATCAGCTATCCGTTCTTATAAAAAAGCACTGCTTGGCTAATTTTACCCATCATTCCTGTCAAAAATCTGCTTTGAAACATCTTTTTGACGAAAAGATCAACAAATGATTGTATTTTTTCAAATGCAATGCATTATTTAATGATTTTATAGTACCTTTGTCCACAATTTTACCAATCATTTGTTTTATGAGGAAATTTTATCTTTTACTATTGCTCATGGCCGTTTCTTGTTCCGTCTTTGCACAAGACAGGCTATCCTTGTTCATCAGCAGAGCTAATAAATATGCCTCTGTGGAACTGTCCGACTACCGGAAGCGATTGTGCGTAGAATATAACACACGTGGCAGTCTTCTGGATGACTATTACAGACAGTGTGGACGCAACTGGGGTAATGTCGGTTTGGCCCTTGAAATAGCAAGGACTTCCGGCAAACACATGCGTGACATCTGCCATTATTATAAACGCTATCGGAAATGGAATCGTGTCTTGATTGAAATTGGTATCAGACCGGGAAGCCATTACTACAATCCTTTTTATGACAGGATTGATTTCCATAGCAGATATTGGCACAAACATTATTGTTCCTATTGTGACCATCACGACAGATATCATCACAAAAAATACAAGAAATACAGGCGTCATAAATGGGACGACGATGATGATGATGACGACTGGGATGATGACGATGACTAATTTTACACAAAATACATACCAAAATGAAAAAGATTTTATTTTTAGCAGTTTGTTTTTTGATGCTTGTTGGCAACACTTATGCACAAAAGGGAAAACAAGCAATCGGATTCGGTTTAAGTTATGGAACAGAAATTGAGAGTGTTGGTTTGGGACTGAAATATCAGTACAATATCACCAATCCCATACGTCTGGAACCTTCATTGAACTATTTCTTTGAGAATGACAACGTCAGCATGTTAGACGTAAACCTGAATTTCCACTATTTATTTCCTGTAGCAAGCAAAGTGAAACTTTACCCATTGCTTGGTCTGACATTTTCCAATTGGATGTTTGACTGGGACAATGATTTAGATGTGGATATAGACGGAAATCACGTCCATATAGATGGCGATGACGACAGCGACAATGAATGCCGGTTTGGCATGAATATTGGTGGTGGAGTTGATTTCGCAATAGCCAGAAACTGGATGATGAACTTTGAGTTCCGCTATCAACTGGTCAGTGATTTTGATCAGGCCGTATTCAATCTCGGATTTGCTTATCGTTTTTAAATTAGCCGTACTTGTATAATCAAGAAAGAGCCTTTTACTGGAATGCAGCAAAAGGCTCTCTTCTTTTATTGGAATTGAGTATTACATGAATCTTATTGTTTTAGTGTACCGTCTTCTTTAATTTCAACTTGAATGTCAGGCTTTCCATCCATTTCCAATTCTACGATATAATAGGTGCCTGTAGGAGTAACCACCTTTTCCGCTTCTTCATCATCCAGTTCATAGCCGACATGTTCTTTTTCTGCATTCTTAGCAGCAGTTTTCACAGCATCAGGCAGAGACGTATACAGCACATCCTGCGAAGTGGAAACCCACGCATAGGATGCAGTAACATCAAAGCAAACTTCCAACTGGGCAGACTGCAAAAGGACATCCACTTCCAGTAGTTTGGAAACAGGATCCAGTTCAACCTCCAACAACTTATAACCGGCATACTTCTCATTCAGCAACTGAGCTACAGATGCAGGGAGTTCAGAAGGTAAATAGTTGAACGAATCATCGTCTTTATCAGCCACTTCCTTCAATAGATTTCCATTGACATCAAAATAGAGGTCCAATTCCTCCTTGCCTTTTTCGATTTCAATCACATATACTTTCTCCATGCCCTTACGCTCAAGCATATCCACATCGTCACGCTTCCAACCCTCATATTGAGTAAGTGCTTCAAATGCTTGTTTAACTGGTGCAGGAAGAGCATCGTAAGCAATGTCCGTTTCTGTCATCAGCCAAACTCCATTTGCATCAAACCAGGCTTCTTTTTCTGTATTGTCTTGATTGAAAGATGCAACATGATTAGTACCTCGCGTAGACCAGTTATGGGCTACGTTGCCAAATTCATTGGTAAAAGCTTTCTCCAGTTGTTCTGAAACAGGAGCATCCTCATCGTCATCATCACAACTTTGTATTGCGAAGCTGAACAGGCTCAAGGCCAACATTATAAAATACATTTTCAATTTCATAATCGTTCAATTTTAAATATGACTAATCCGTTCGTTCATTCTATTTTTAAATACCCAATCCTATCTACATTATCAATTTTGTTTGTCGGCAAACACTTTCCACACTCCGGCACTTAATGCTGCACCGATGAAAGGTCCGACGATGAATATCCACAACTGACTTAACGCTTCCCCACCTTGGAAAATGGCAGGAGCTATACTACGGGCCGGATTAACCGAAGTTCCCGTATAGCGAATGCAGGCGAGATGAACCAGCACCAAAGAAAGACCGATAGCAAGTCCTGCAAAGTTGCCTGCTCCTTTCTTTGCATCTGTTGTACCCAACACTACCAATACAAAAACAAAAGTAAAAACTATTTCCGCCAGCAAAGCTCCGGTTACGGAAACACCTTCCTGACAAGCATTGGCTCCTGTGCCGACCAGTCCGGAATTGGAAGTCAGCACCCACAAAATAGCTGAACCGATAAAGGCACCGATTACTTGAAACAGCATATACATACCGGCATCCTTTCCACTGATACGTCCCGACAGCAAACAACCCAGTGTAATAGCCGGATTGATGTGACAGCCGGAAATACCGCCAATAGCGTAAGCCATAGCCACCACAGACAGTCCAAAGGCAAGAGCCGTACCAACAACAGTAGAAGCTAAATCAGGGTTAGCTGACGTACACGACAAACTGACCGCCGTGCCACATCCCATAAGAACGAGAACCATCGTTCCCAACATTTCAGCAATGTACTTTTTCATGTTTTCTTAATTTTTGATTAAACTATACTATTACTATACATTATTATACTACAAGGTTTAGAAACAGGCTGTTTTACCTATGCAACTTGCAAATGTATAAATAAAAATAAAGGTTCAAACTTTTTTCTTGGGAAATGTGGCATAACTTATCAAAAAGGAGACAGACATTCTGAAATTCATCTGATTCCATGTCCTACAGCATATCTTTATGGAATTAAGGACACGAGACAATCAACCACTGCCATACCATGAAGAAGCCTCATACTGTCCATCCAAAAATGAATACCTATGGCTTCCGTATGTTCAGCTATATCTTCATCGGATTTTCCCAGTGCCCCTATGAATAGATCCCATAGAGAGTCAAAAGATTGGTTTCGTATTGATTTATGTTTAATATTTGTTAATTAAAAAGTCTTTCAATAACAACGGATTGTAAATGCTGCTAATATTGCAGCCCTAAACTTTTAACAACTCATTCTTATGAAGAAATTTATTGCAGTAATTATAGCTTGTCTTACTTGTAGTGGCATCTATGCTCAAAGAGCTTACGAAGGAGCCAACTTGGGAGATAACTGGTCTATTGGCATCCATGCCGGTGTTACCACTCCATTGACCCACAGTGCATTTTTCCCGAACATGCGAGCCACATGGGGACTTGGAATAGGTAAACAGCTCACACCCTTTTTCGGTATGGGTGTGGAAGCCATGACCAGCATCAATACGACTGCCAGCAAAACGGCATTTGACAACACCAATGTAAGTTTATTGACCTCCGTCAATCTGAGCAACCTATTTGCAGGATATTGGGGAACACCCCGATTATTCGAAATAGAAACCGTAGCCGGCCTCGGTTGGCTGCATTATGCCCAAAACGGTAACGGAGACCGTAACAGCATCTCCAGCAAACTGGGACTCAACTTCAATTTCAATTTAGGTGAAGCCAAAGCCTGGACCATTGGCATCAAACCTGCCTTGGTATATGATCTGAACGCATGTGGTGAACGAAACGTAGGATTTAACGCCAACCGGGCAGCTTGGGAAATTACAGCCGGTCTGAAATACCACTTCCGTTGCAGCAATGGCAAACATCATATTTCTTTTGCCAAGCTGTATGACCAGGCAGAAGTGGATGCGCTGAACGAGCAGGTAAATAACCTGAGACAAACCAACGTAGATCAAGAAGCCGAACTGACTGCTGCCAACCAACGAAATGCTGAATTGGAACAACAGTTGGCCGACTGCAAGAATCAGGGTCCGGTTATCGTAACAGATACCATCACCAGCCATAAGAAGACCTTGGAATCTGTGGTAACCTTCCGCCAAGGAGGTGTCAGTGTAGTAGCGTCTCAGACCCCTAATGTGGAACGTATTGCGACTTACTTGAAAAATCATGAAAAGGCTACTGTATCCATCAAAGGATATGCTTCTCCGGAAGGAAAGGCCGAAGTAAATGCCCGTATCGCCCAACAACGTGCGGATGCCGTCAAGAGTTTGTTAGTGAAACGGTATAAAATAGCCGAGAACCGGATTACAGCCGAAGGACAAGGTGTAGGAAACATGTTTGAAGAACCAGATTGGAATCGGGTAAGCATCTGCACCATCCATGAAAACTAATCCGCTTGGAAGCTACATTGTGTGTGAAAGTTCGGACATACCAAGTGTCCGACTTCTTTTTGATTGAAACTTAAAATGAACATAATTATGAAAAAAAGTATTTTAACTATCTTGTTTGCGTTATGCAGCACCATTGGATTCGCACAAGTCTCCTTTCAGGTAAAAGCCGGTCTGAATCTGAGCAGCTATATCGGTGAAAATTCCGACCATTCCAAATTCAAGCCCGGAGCACGCATCGGAGTAGGTATGGAATACCAGTTTACAGACCTTATTTCTCTGCAACCTTCTCTCTTCTTCTCACAAAAAGGGGCCAAATACTCCAGCGGCTATGAAGGAACCGTCGTTGATGCCGATGCAGACGTAAAGATCAACCAACTCTATCTGGAACTTCCTATCAATGTACAGTTCCGCTTTAACCTTGCAGACAACACCAATCTGGTCATCGCGACCGGTCCTTACCTTGCTTGCGGTGTAGGTGGTAAGACTAAATTTGACGGAGGAGCTTCTATTGGCGACATTGCAGTCAATGGAGGAGACAAAGTCGACACTTTTGGCAGCGACGGCCTTGACTACAATCGTTTTGATGCCGGATGGAACATCGGATTAGGGGTAGAATTCGGCAAAATTTTGGTCGGTCTCGATACCCAGCTCGGTTTCTGCAAAGTGAAGGACGGAAACGCTCCACATAATGCCAATATCGGTATTACTTTGGGATACAAATTCTAAGCTACTTTTAAATAACTCTGTCCGTGAGAGTCTGCCGCTGAAAAACGGCAGGCTCTCTTTTTCGTTATATCCTTTATGCTTCACTTCTTTCGATAACAATTTACTGTATTCAACACCCAGTCAAAACAACCCGGCAACCATACAAAATATAGCCAAAATCATAAAATTCAATCATAAACATTCGTGTTACAGAATATTTTTGTACTTTCGAATCAATGTTGTCTTAAACGTTTTTCGATAAAAACAAAAAAAGGAAGTAAAGCTAAGGTAGAATGAACTACCTTAGCAAAGAGAACCACCTCTTTTACTTCCTATGGCAAATATA
>NZ_DBMACV010000065.1:0-19696 GCF_057861905.1 Phocaeicola sp.
TTGTTAATTTGTAATTAATTGTTTGTCAGACTTAAATATACAAAATAATTCGGTGATTACCAACTTTTAAAGATACTTTCTTATCCCGAACTCACGTAGTTAATTAATGTAGGTTGAATCTGATAATGAAGTGAAACGAATTATCTGTTATGTAATGTAAGTAATGTATGTAATGATATGTGGACACTTTTTCCGTGACTTATAGGACGCTTTTTCCCTAAGTTATGGGACGTTTTTTCCGTATATTTTTGGAAAGATTTCTGACCTGTTTTCAGAAAGGTCTGAATAGACTTTCCCTCGGTGTTTGCTATCTTATTCATAGCATTGAAAAGTTCCAAGTAAAATTGGCTCTAATATCTGTTATAGCGAAAATCGTCTTGTTTCATTAGTTACCAAAGTTGTGACCAACATTTTCTTAAATTTCTATATTGGGTATAGAAAGACAGAAAAATGAAGTTTTGTTGGTAGCACTTAGATTAGTTCAGTAATTAATTGATAACCTCTGTTTTTACCTACCCAGCAGGGAACGGCTTGATAATAGGAATTGATAAGTTTAGGCTCTATCTTTTCTTCGGGATGAATGTTCAGCATCTTAAATATCCTCGTCAACTCATTAACTATATTCTCATTGGAATATCTATTGCCAACTTTAAATATATTCTTAATCAGTCGGATAACCTTATTCCCTTTGCGCTGTATAAGAATCATCTTTTCTCTGATTTTTCTTTCGTTGTATTTAAGTTCTTCTATATTCTCTTTACCCAGTATCTCAAAGGCTTCCACAATGAACGGGTCTATCTTTCTCATATCATTTATGTAGTCCAAAGCATATTCAGAATAGGGAACTTCCATTTCACTGAGCTGCTGTACCATAATTCTGCGCTTCTCTTTTACCGAGCGTGCACTTCTTATTATTTTCAATTTCTCATCATTGGGGTTATATTCACAATTGCTAAATGTAGGATTGAAGAAATGACAGTCGTCGTACCATTTAGTTACCAATTCTACAGACTGGTATCTGTTCCTTACCAGAACCTCATTTATCTCATTATCTATGGCAAACCAGTTTTTGGTAAAATCGGGATATAGGAACTTACGGAACGGCATGGTTTCAAGAACGGCACTGAAAGCAAATCTGCTCTCCTTGTTGTCAGCACTGTTATATAAAGTCTGTACTATTTGATAGGCAAACTCATGGGCGGATATTTCCCATTCAATCTGTTCTCGATCTTTGATAATGATTTCCGGATTTACCCTGTAGATGTGTGTGGCGGAGTTTATTCCATTACGGAACCTTCCACAAATCTGTATGCAATCTGTATCAATATCAAGCATGGTATATTCAGAAATATAAGGGTCTGTCACCATTACTAAGTCCGGTTTATAGGGCAAATCCAAGTCAAATGCAGTAAAGAATCTTCCGGTGAAGAAATTGTATTTTTTCATGGTATCTGCGCTCCAGTCCTTATAAGCATTGTCAAAGGAGTATTCATTTCTGAGTTTCATGCGGCTTTTGGGTGCACAATAGACTGCTGAATCTTCCAGTATGTTCAGCTGTTTCATTATGGCATAGATTTCTACTACAGAATTAATGAAGAAACAGATTGTACCATCATGGTTTTTCAGATATTCGTTTACCGCTTTCTGTATGTTATAAGTATGGGTGACTGTAATCTCCTGCCTATAGTCATAATCAGCATTCACTTCTATTGTCCCAAACTCTTTTAGCCGTGGGTCACTGAATCCGATTGGAGTAGCCGAAACCAGTGCTTTTTCTTTGAAGCGGAAAAAGTCGGTCATGGGCAAGACTATATCTTCTCTATAGTCTACATCTTTAATTAGCTGGTGGCATTCATCCATCAGTAAAAAGAAATGGGAATAAAGGTCAATTCCGCATCTTGCACACGCTGTTTTTACCTTGCCGAAACTTTCGGGAGTAATCATAATCTTATGCAGCGTATTACTTGTCAGATAATTGCATATCTTATCTGCTGTCACATTTTCATAGACACCCAGCAGGTTATCATATTTGCTACATTTGCTTCTGATAACAGGAACATTGGGAACAATGATAATGGAACTTCTTTCAGTATTAAGTTCCAGAGTAGTAGCTCCACAGCCGGGTATCTTTTTGGAAAGAATGCAGTCAGACGGTATTTCATTCATTACGTCTGACAGGTATTGACCTTTATGTATTGTAATCATAAGCCTTTGCTGTTTAAATAGTCTATAAATTCATCACTTCTCTTTATGCTAAAGTATAGCTTGCCAAATCGGAACAGTCCTCTGAGTCTTATATAGGCTTCTGTTTCTCTTAGAAACGGTATTCTTGCGATGTTGCATTTTTGCTCGATAAGTTCTTTCAGACAGGTCGTTTGAGTGTCCTCAATTGTTTTAGTAATATCGGACGGGAAGATACCGAAGTCTTCATAATCGCCTGTTTGCAGGTAGTTGAGAATCCAGTGCCAGCTTTGTCTGTTAAAAATATATCTTATTCCAGTTGTTCCTTGACTACTTATCCAAGCTTCTCCGTTTATTTGAATATGGAGCTGTTTGTGTTGCATCATTAACAGCTTCACTTGTCGGTGAGCTGTTTCGTTGTCGTATGTTTGAGAGAACTGTATCTGTTTCATCTGATTGTTGTATTGGAAAGGATGGCCGAGAAGTGCTGTCTTCTCGACCTCCTTTCAGGTTGACTGTTTAAGCTACTTTATTGGGTTCGGTTGTTTCCTGCTTCGCTTCCTCCTTCTTCATCCATTCTGGCTTGCAGGCTTCACTGATAAGTTCGTTTACTTCATCTGTTGCTTTTAGACAGAATCTTATATAGCCGTTGAAAGTATTGGTGAATCTCATGCAGCGATAACGCTCTCCCTTGTTGCTGTACCAGTCGGTCTCAATATAGCCTCTCATTGATGATTTGATGTACTGCTTGAATAATTCTAACACCAAATTCTCTCCATCTTTGGCAACTTCGACCTCATGTTCCTCTGCTTTATAGGCACTCAAATCATTTATGATTTTAGCCATGCCATTGTGTATAGCCGAGATTAGTTCGGTATCTCCAGCACCTTCAAAATGCTGTACCGTACCAGTCCAGTAAGTAACCGTAACAGATATGATTAACTGTCCACTATTTGATTGCTTGAAACGCATGTCTGTTTTGGTTGGAAACATAAGGAATGCTTCTTTCAATGCTTGTACGAATGCTGCATTTACTTTAGTATTTTCTATTTCATTATTTAACACTTCTGGAAATTTAACATTTTTTATAATTTCTAATTTTTAATGTTTAATGTATTAATTATAATGCCATTAGAAAACTACTGAAGCTATGCGCACTTGCTCGTTTGTTTCCTTTTGACATTGCAAAGGTCGTGGTTTTCATGTCTTGTTATCGGGAATAAAAAATGATGGATTTCTATTCCCCTTCAACCGTTTCATGGAACTCTTTTCCTTTGACAGTGCAAAAGTAGAGAGGATAGCGTTACGTTATGGGGAATAAAAAATCCCGCTATTCTATTCCTCTTAAATGGAAATTGAATAACGGGATATATTAAATAACAAGTAATCTGTCAGATGGAAAACTCTGGATAGACATTACTTATGTTATGTGGATATTTATAGTCTTTGTATTGTTTGAGAAAAGCTTTAAGCGTTTCATTTTCAATATCAGTCCATGTTTCTTTATTTCTAGACAGTTTGATAAAATAGACCAATCGGCTGACAAGCTCCATTTCTTTAATAGAATGGTTTGCTCCTGTTCTTCTTTTGGCTCTGATTTGTTGCTGGGTATTGAAGAAAGTAAGAAGCATTTTAGCAAAGTAAGCAATAAACGGTGAGTCTTTCAATATCGTGGAAGTTTCTTCTTCCTGTCTTCTACTCAGAAATTTGACCGTGTCAATATCAGCCTCGCTTATATATTTGTTTATGGCTTCCGATATTGCCTTAATCGCTCTTATATCTTCTAAAACGACCTTTTGCTTGCCTGCCTTGAAAGTAAGACTGGCTATATCTTCAACATTACTGATAGCTGATTGCAGCTGCTCCAATTGTTCTAAAGGGGTAAACTTCATTGTTATGCCTTGATAGAACATGCTTTCACAATAATCACAAACAAAGAGAATCAGTAGCCAGAATTTATCCGTATTCAGTTCAAAATAGCTAATGAGTTCTTGGATTTCACGCTCAGTCAAATATTGGCTATATAAGTTTTGTTTACTCAATAATCTTTGGTTGAATCTGCTTTTAAATATGACCATACAGTCTGTAGCACCAAAAGGGATATTTCCAGCTTCTTCTATGGCTTCTGCTGATGCTTCACATCTGGTCACATTTATTATATAATCATAATCGTCTAAATCTGGAATATAAATAGATTCTATTATTCCGATATATTCCATTAGAGATAATGCGTTATTGTCCCATACCAGTTTATCCATGTTCTTATTCATTAGTTATAGTGACAAATTTAAGGAGAAAAATCCCACTCACAATAATTGCAAGTGGGATAATCATTTTAAAGTAGGTTCTTCATTGCATCATCCACTTGCTCGTTATCAAATTTACTAAGATATATCTGGGTAGTTTTTATATCTTGGTGTCCTAAAGCTTGTGATATGATTCCAATGTTTACTCCAGATTTCTTTAATATGGTAGCGAATGAATGTCGAGCAACGTATGTGGTTACTTCTGCCGTTATCCCTAGTTCTTTAGCAAAGGCTCTCAATTCAGTATTTACTTGATGGCAGATTTTATGTACTCTGTTACTTTTTTTGCATGGGTGTTATATGGCGTTTGCAATGTAAAATAGGAAATAGATATTCTGCTTCTTGTTGATAAGTAGAATATTTTGCGATTATTGTTGAGGCTTCTTTTGATAATAGGAGATTGATATTGCCATGTGTTTTTTGTCTTTGGTAAATCAGTCTGTCCTCAACAATGTTTTGACGTGTCAAGTTAGCAATATCCACAAACGAGATTCCTCCGCATAAATATGAGAATGAAAACAAATCGTGAGTAAGTTGTCTAAGTTTACTTTGCCCATTACAATTTGCGTTTATAAGTTTCAGAATATCATTCTTGGACAAGGCTCTTTTAATAGTTTTGGTATTGAAGTGGCTTAACTTGTATTCAATAAATGGATTCTTTTCACGTGCCACTATCTTTGCTTCTATTGCTTTATTATAGGTAGCTCGTAAAGTACGGAACTGATAACTGAGAGTTGTGTCTTTGTTCCCTTTACTTCGCATCCAGTCCTCAAATTTTTTGCAGAAAGAAACGTCGATATGGCTGAAAGTATAATTTAGCTTTTTACCTTTATTGAAATTGCGCAGGGTATTGTATGAGTTTAGGTAAGCATAGCTATTACCAATTCTTCCTTTCTGTTTTAAATCTTCGATTAATGACAGGTAGAACTCTTCAACCGTTTTTGCTTTAATTGAATCTTTCTGTTCATTGATAAGGGAAGATGCCGTGAATTCCTCCTTTTTGAGCTCTTTATCAAGTACCTTAGACTGATATTCCATTTCAGTTTTCAGAATGATTTGTTTGATTTGATTTCTATTGGGACAATTTGTTCTTGGTTGGTTTTTACTAAAGTCCCAGTGTTGAGGATTAACGGATATGCCTAAACTTTTCATTGTACGTTTTCCATCTTTGGCTATTCTTACCATTAATGGCGATTCTCCGTTTGCAAGCACTTTATGCTTGTAGCAAATAATAGAAATTGCAGCTTTCATAAAAAATACGGTTGACTTCTTGGTTGACTTTTCGCGTCAACCACAGCGTCAACCGCTATAGCTTTATAAACTATATAAAAACAAAAAAGCATCGACAATCATCAGATTATCAATGCTTTTTCCCAGTCGGGGTGACTGGATTCGAACCAGCGACCACACGCCCCCCCCCCAGGAGCCGATTTTAAATCTTTATATTTTTCTATCTCTTTGATTTTCAGAATTTATACTACTGAATGTCAAATGCTTATTTTCTATGAATTTTCTTCTTTTTGTTGGTAGTTTCGGAAAAATGTGTCATATTTGTGTCATTCAAACAAAAGCAAAATCAATGAAACGCTAAAAGTATTGGAGTATGGCACATTATAAATTCATGTTGTTAGAGTATAATGCAGGCAAGGATGGAAAAACGGCTGTAACTTTACGCATTACTAAAGACAGAAAGCGGAAGTACATTAAAACAGGTTTGCTTGCAACTCCTGAGCAGTGGAATACTGCCAACGATCGTTTTGTTACTGACAAGAAACTTGTGCCTAAATACAAGGAATATAATGCGAAGCTGTCTGAAATAGAAACTCGTGTAAATGCGGTCTTTCGTGATTTTGAGGTTGATGGTATTGACTGGACCTTGAATCAATTTGAAGATGCTTTTGTGGGGAAAATTTCGAAAGGCAATGTGAAAGATTATTTCAATACAGTGATAACTACATTGAAAGAAACGGGACATGTGGGTAATTCTGTTTGTTATAGCCGTACCCTGCATATGCTTGAATTGTTTGATAATAAGTTTGATAAGAAAGTATTTTCTGAAATTGACATTAAATATGTAAAGGCTTTCGATGTGTTTCTTCAGAAACGGGAATGTAAGGGAAATACCCGGAAATTTTATTTCAAAGCTCTGCGTGCAATCTTAAACAAGGCTATTCAAGATAAAGAAGCGTCGGAAAGTACTTATCCTTTTGGAAAAGGAGGTTTCAATGTGGCTGCTTTGGAAGAAGAAACAGCAAAGCGGTATTTGCCACATGAGGATATGGATAAATTGAAACACACGGTAGTTGAAAGTCCTGCTCAGGAACTGGCCAGACGTCTGTTCCTTTTTTCCTATTATTGTTATGGCATATCGTTTATAGATGCAGCATTGCTGACTAAGAAGAATATTGTCCGTTATAATGGTGGAAATTATATTGTCTATAAGCGGAATAAAACAAAAGAAGCCAAGAAAGTCAAACCTATTCAGATTAAGATAACTCCTGAAATTCAGGAATTGATGGATTGGTTTGCTGCTCATACTATATTAGTGGAAGATTATTTATTGCCGATTGTTTCCATTGCCGGGTACAAGGGGGAACGACTATATAATCATATTCGTAGCCGTTTTGGACGTAATAACAAGAATTTGGCTAACTTAGCGCAGACTTTGGGGATTACGGACATGAAGCTGACCAGCTATGTGAGTCGTCATACAATGGCTATGACTTTACAGGATAATCAAGTACCACGTGAAGTTATCTCACAGATATTAGGTCATAGTGATTTGGCAACGACCAATACTTATTTGGATAGTTTTGCCAGTAGCGTAATAGACGAAGCGGTAAAAGTATTATAAAAGAAACAGTATGTTATCAACAGATAAAATAAAGGACTTGCTTTCGCATGGCGAGAATAAGCAAGTAGAATTTAAGAAATGCACGGATAAGGTTTCGGCTTCCGTGTATGAAACGGTATGTTCTTTTCTGAATGCAGAGGGAGGGTATATCTTTTTAGGGGTGGATGATGATGGTACAATATTGGGAATTAACCCTAAATGCGTAACAGATATGACCAAAAGTATTATCAATACGCTGAATAATCCTGAACAGTTTCTTCCTCCAATGCCAATCACGCCAGAGCAGACAGAGATAGACGGTAAGATTATCCTGTATCTGAATGTGCCGGAGAGTGAACAGGTACATAGATATAAGAACCGTTTTTACGACCGTTGGGGTGATGCAGACAATGATGTGTCAAAGCATACTTATTTGGTTAAGAACATGTTCATGCGAAAAGAAAAGGAATCTTCTGAGAATGAAGTATTTCCCGATGTAACATTGGCAGATATGGACGAAGAATCATTCAAGATTATGCGCAGCCACATTTCCATTCATAACTCCAATCATCCGTGGCTGAGCATGACAAATGAAGAGTTTCTGAAAAGTCTGTTCTGGGGTAAACAACGGGAAACGAACAAGGAAGGATATAAGTTGGCTGCCATTCTTCTATTTGGCAAGGAACAGACTATTCTTAACTGTTGCCCGTGGCATCGTACGGATGCCATTTACCGTAGCATGTCGTACGAGCGTTTCTTGCATCCGCTTCCTACTGACCCTGATATTCGTTACAATGACCGGGATATGATATGCGTAAATCTGATTCAGTCATATATCCGTTTGCTGAATTTCGTGCAACGCAACATGCCTGATAAGTTCCGTTTGGCAGATAATGGTATAGACCGTTTGGATTTACGGGTAATGATATTCAGAGAAGTAATTTCAAATACCCTTCTGCACCGTGAATATATCAGTTCATATACCAATAAGTTTCTCATATTCCGTGACCGGGTTATAACGGAGAATTGGACGAAACCATTCCAAACAGGGGATATAAATATAGATGATTGGCGTACTCATACAAAGAACCCGCTAATAACAAAAGTATTCCGTGAAATGAAATGGGCAGAAGAGCTTGGCTCAGGACAGAAAAATATTCGGAAATATGCTCCGTTATACTTTGAAAACTCTGAGATAGAGATTCATAGTGGAGAGGAGTTTATCTTTTCCATTACCTATCGTGACCCTAAAGAGTTTGAACTTGCAGAAAATATACCGACAAGTCACCGACAAGTCGGGACTAAGTCGGGACCAAGTTGGGACCAAGTCGGGACTAAGTTGGCTCTAAGTCGGGGAGAAATACAGACAATTCTTGAAACTTGTATATCGGAAAGGTCGCTAATGGAAATTATTACTTTGCTGCACTTTAGTAATCGGACTAAATTTAGGAATAAATATATAAACCCCTTGATTGCAGAAGGATTGTTGGCAATGACTGTTCCTGATAAGCCTAACAGCCGTTTGCAGAAATACTATACCACTGAAAAAGGAAAATCACTACTATGCCAAGACGAAAGCAATTGACATTCCATATTCAAGATTTGCGATGTGCCGGTCATATCATCGAAGAGTTATCCAAACTGCCACAGTTGGCCAACTTCGACATGAGTTCTATTGAACTGACCATCAAAGAAAACAGACCAGCACCAAAAATTATCAAAAAAGACATTGATGTACTGATAGACCGTTTGCAGCGTGGCTTTTCAGCAAATAAACATACTGTTATACAATTGAACGGATGTTATCTGATTACAAATGTTCATTTAGCCAAATGGATGAAGACAACCCAAGCATCCGTCAATAAATGGATTAAGGACGGTCTGATAAAACCCAGTGAGAAATCATTCTCCAATTTAAAGTTTTTCGATATAGACGAGGTAATAGACCAGCTTCGCAGACAAAAACAATAAAATCACATTTTCTTTTATCATCTATATCAACTGTGCCAATAACTACCATTTCAATGCCATTTGCTGCCAAGCCTTGAAATGCTGTCGGGCAAATGTCTTCAAATGACATCAGATGTCCGCTGTTGGCATAGTTGATATAGATATTATCCTGTTTTATAAGCTCTTATTTTTATATTTCCTTTGCCATATCAACGTTGAGATAGCTGTGACGACAGCTTATTGTTTAACCCCTAAAATGTTTGATTATGGCAAATATCATTGTCGCAACAGAGGAGCAGATTCAAGAAGCTGTATTCAATGCGGTTTCAAAATTCTTTTCAGGAAATCAACAAGCAATATCCAGTTCCGATTTACCTGATACGTTAAGTATGCCCAATGCCTTGAAAGTGCTGGAGGATAACGGCTTTCCGACTTCAAAAGCGAAATTATACAAAATGACTTCGCAGGAACAGATACCCTTTATGAAGTATGGAAACAAACTTGTTTTTTCTCGGAAGGCTCTTATTGAATGGGCACACAAGCAATTGGTTTCTAACAGCAGTGAAGGTTGTGATTCAGCGACCAATATTCAGAAATGTTTTAAACGTAAACGCTAAGGTATGAGTACGGATGAAACATTGAGAAATGAGAGCCCGTTTGTTCGGGTTGGTACGACACTCTACAAAATAGTGAACCAACCTCGTTTGAACGGTGGTTACGTAAAGAAGCGTATTGTCTGGAACAATGAAACACTTCGTCAGGATTATGGTAAAGATTATCTGGCAAATGTCCCAAAGTATGACGGCTTTTGTACTGTACCTGATCATGTGAACTACCGTCAAGTGATTGATAATTTTCTGAATCTGTATGAACCGATAGGACACCAGCCAAAAGAAGGAGATTTCTCTCATATTCAAGCTTTACTGCACCATATTTTCGGTGAGCAATACGAATTGGGAATGGATTATTTGCAACTCCTTTATTTGCAGCCTGTTCAGAAATTGCCGATTCTGTTGTTAGTATCGGAAGAACGAAATACGGGAAAGAGTACGTTCCTAAACTTCCTGAAAGCTATGTTCCGCAATAATGTAACCTTTAATACGAATGAAGATTTCCGCAGTCAGTTCAATTCGGATTGGGCAGGGAAACTCATCATTGTAGTGGATGAGGTATTGCTGAACCGCAGGGAGGATTCGGAACGGTTGAAAAATCTGAGTACAACTTTATCCTATAAAGTGGAAGCAAAAGGCAAAGACCGTGACGAGATTGCCTTCTTTGCCAAGTTTGTGCTTTGTTCAAATAACGAAAGACTTCCTGTAATTATCGATCCGGGAGAAACACGGTATTGGGTAAGGAAGATTCATCATCTGGAAAATGACGATACACACTTCTTACAGAAACTGATTGAGGAGATTCCGGCATTCCTTTACTTTTTGCAGCATCGGACATTGACCACTCAAAATGTGAGTCGTATGTGGTTTTCACCGAAACAGACGGAAACAGCGGCCTTATTGAAAATTATACGCTGCAACAAAAGTAAATACGAGGTGGAAGCTGCAGAGCTGATAAAGGAAATCATGGAGTGTATGGAAATAGACAGTTTTTCTTTTTGTCTGAATGACTTGCTTATCCTGCTGAATCTTTCCCAAGTCAGAATTGACAAGCATTGGTTAAGGAAAATTGTGACCGAGGATTGGAAACTGGCTCCAGCTCCGAACGGATTGACTTATACCACTTATCTGTTTGCCTGTAACAAAGAAAGGAGATTTGAACCAATCAGACGGGTAGGACGCTATTACACCATTACCAGAAAACAACTGGATGAATTCTAAATTTTTTGTTGAATTGTTGAAGGATAATACCAACTTGCTGAGTATAAGAGAATAATATTCTCAACAAACACTCAACTTCTTAAATATGCTGTTGAAAAGAGAAGTAGTTATTTCTTTTTCTCATCGGTCTTTGTTGAGTTGATGTTGAGGTGTAATTCTGTTGTATTTCAGTAAGATAAGTTAGTTGCTCAACAAGTCAACACTTTTCATTCACATTCAAATTCATAAGAAAATGACAATAGAAGAAGCGAAGAATATTAAACTGGAAGATTATCTGCATAGTTTGGGATATAATCCGGCCAAACGACAGGGAATAAACCTTTGGTATAAATCACCATTTAGAGAGGAAACAGACACATCATTTAAGGTGAATACCGAAATCAATAAGTGGTATGATTTCGGGCTGGGCAAGGGAGGTAATATACTTACCCTAGCTTCGGTATTGTATTGTTCCGAAAGTGTACCTTATCTTTTGCGCCGGATTGAGGAGCAGGCCCCGCATATTTGTCCCGTTTCCTTTTCTTTTCAGGAGCAGTCTCCTACAGAGCCGAGTTTTCAGCGTATGGAAGTGAAACCTTTGGAATCACCTGTTTTGCTTTCCTATCTGCGTGACAGGGGTATTAATACTGGACTTGCGAAAAGAGAATGTTGTGAAGTGCATTTTGAGAACAACGGTAAGCATTATTATGCAGTTGGGTTCCCTAATGTGCGTGGAGGGTATGAAATACGGAATAAGTATTTCAAGGGGTGTATTGCTCCCAAGGACATCAGTCATATTCGGCATACGAACAGGCAGAATGAAGTCTGCTATGTCTTTGAAGGATTTATGGATTATCTTTCTTTCTTGACATTGAGATTGGACAGTTGTTCCCAATATCCGGAATTTGACAAACAAGACTATATGGTACTGAATTCTGTATCGAATGTTTCCAAGGCTCTTTATCCGTTGGGAAATTATCAGCGCATTCATTGCTTTTTTGATAACGACCGTGCAGGGATAGAAGCCATTCTGCAAATCCGAAAAGAGTATGGTAGTACCATCAATATCCGTGACGCATCACATCTATATAGTGGATGCAAGGATTTGAATGAGTACTTGTGTAAACGGAATCCTCTTCGAGAAAAGAAATTCATACAAACATCAGTGCCCAAGAAGTTGAAAGGTAGGAGTCTGTAGTATTAATCAAGTAACATTGCTGTAGCAACGGAATATGTGCAGGCTAAGGAAGCAAGGTAATGGAAATGTATACATTTCCGCCCTTGCTTTGCCGGAAGGCAAAGACAACCTGCTCCCGTTGGTTGCAGTCCAAAAGGAATTTCAGAATGGAAAAAGATAAACAACAATCACGGCAGACCAGGCGCAACAAGGTGCGTGTGGTCAGCGCAAGATTTACAGATATTGAGTACCAAGCGGTAGAGAAACGCAGGAAAGATGCAGGAGTTTCACTCAGTAGGTTCGTCCACTCCGTATTGCTTACGGGTAAAGTAGTACAGCGCATCAGCAAGGCGGATGCGGACGTGTTGCGGAAACTTGCCGGAGAAGCCAATAACATCAACCAGCTTGCCCATAAAGCCAATGCCGGAGGATTTGCTGGCGTAGCAACAGAACTTATGCTGTTGAAGAAAAAGATAGTACAAATCATTAAACAGTTATCCGATGATTGGAAAAATAAGTAAGGGAGCGGGATTCAAAGGATGTGTCAATTATGTACTGGGGAAGCCGGAAGCGAGACTGCTGGTTGCGGAAGGAGTGTTGACGGACAGCATTCAGACTATTACGGACTGTTTTCAAGCTCAGCGGATGATGAAACCGAATATCCGTCAGCCTGTGGGACATATCTCGCTCAGCTATGCACCTGAGGACGCTCCGAGAATGACGGATGAGATGTTGGTAAGTCTGGCAAAGGAGTATATGCAGAAAATGGGAATCAAAGATACCCAATATATCATTGCCCGGCATAATGACCAGAAGCATCCGCATGTTCACATTGTTTTCAACCGAGTGAATAATAACGGACGCACTATTAGTGACAAGAACGACTGTTATCGGAATGTCAAAGTCTGCAAGGAACTGAAAGAAAAGTATGGACTTTATTTTGGTAAAGGAAAGGATAGGGTACGGACTCACCGTCTGAAAGGAAATGATAAGACGAAGTATGAGATTTACCATGCGGTAAAGAACTCGTTAAGCAAATCCAATAGCTGGAAGCAGCTCATATCGGAATTATCCAGACAGGGAATAAAAACGGAGTTCAAGTATAGAGGCAGAAGCAATGTCATACAGGGCTTGTCATTTACTAAAGACGGTATTACGTTCAAGGCTTCGGACATTGACAGGAGTTTCAGTTATTCCAAGTTGGACAGAATGTTGGGAGAAACCAATAACCAATACCAACAGAATATCGGAGTGGTAACTAACAGCAGCCGACCTGTGATGCAGTATGAGAATACCTATAATTCAGGCAGCAATGTAGTAGAAAGCATTGTCGGGGCATTTGGCGGATTGTTCAACCCTACCCCCAATTATACCGATGAAAATGCGGAAGCAGCCTTTCAACGGAAATTGAAAAAGAAGAAAAAGAGAAGGATAAACTGGTAATCACTCAAAAACAGATACGAAAATGAAAGAAATGGAGAATAATGATTTTGTCCACACGCTGGATGCGGTATATAACCTTTGTTCCGAAATCAAGGAACATATAACTTCGGTTGAAACGACTGATGAAGAGGAAAACAATGAGGGACTTGTCCTGCTTTCCGACAATTTGCAACGGCTTCAAGCGGAGATTGCTGGAATGAAGTCCCAGCTCTCAGCCGGAAGAAATGAGTGGGAGCAGTTCCGTGAACTGACACTGGTTCGTGTCAGGGAGATGCACAACCTATATGCCAACCTATGTGCCATTAACAAGGACATATTCTCGGAACAGGAACGCATCGCCAACGAGTTGCAGAGAATACAGCAGTTGGAAGTTCATCACACCAACAATCATATTTTGGACTTCAAAGCCTCACGGCCATTCTTGTGGCAGGTTGTCCTGTTGGGGATAATTCTGCTTCTTTTGGTCGGCAATGCTTGTCAGTTTAAACGTAATATGCAACTTTCTGACAATGATTTGAAGTACCGCCTTATTAAAATGTATGGTGGCATTTCGGGCAATGAACTGGATACATTGGAAGTGGTATTCTATCGTGATAGGAATAAAACTGTCATCAGAAACATTCGTAATGAGGTGGAGGATTTTGAATACCGTACACGGGTAAGGGCTGAAAAGTTGGAGAAGGCAAGACTGTTGCAGCAGGAAGCGCAAGAACTTGAATAAAGAAGTTTTTATATGCGAAAGGAAGCATAATCTGCAATATAGGGTTATACTTCCTTTTTTTATTTGTTATGAGGTATATATCAACAAATTAGATTACTTTTGCTTGTGAATTATTAAAAAAGGACATTATGGGACAATTAAAGCCTAATCAAATATTGAATAAAGCGTATAGGCAGGTAGCAATAGAAACAGAAGATTACACTTTAATTGTGATAACATTAAGGAATTTTCAAAAAAACTCCGATATAGATAAGCTATATCACCATTAGCATCAGAAAGTTCTTCCATTATATCATGCGAAATTTCCCATAAAACACTGTTTTCTACAGCATCCATCATAAGATGTGTTGGCTCTCGGTTAAAATAGCTGTCAATACACCAGACAACATCTTTTTCACATGCTAAATGTTCTATCACATCCTTATCATGCTTTAGGTAGTGCTGTCTAATAAATCCCTTTTCTATATAAAATAGGCAATTACAGATATCACCTTCATTTAGAATTATATCACCTTTTTGATATTTCTTAGGCTGAATAATATCTGCAAAAAGGCGAATATTCTCCAACTTAAGTTTGCGATTAGGGCATGTTTCAGCTATAATCTGTTTTGCAATGTCAAATTGAATACTCATAGGCTAAAGTTATTTATATCCAACATTTTGTTTCAATTTTGGGTTCAAGTCTATACTTTTTTGTGGAATAGGAAAAACTGTGGTATACCCATTTTTCTCATCAGCCAGTTGGACTCGCTGATCGTATGATTTGTGATAAACTCCAAAACGCACCATATCTTGTCGTCGCCAGCCTTCCCATACTAACTCCAACAAACGCTCTTTCAATATGTTCTCAAGCGTAGCTTCTCGATATGGCATACCAACACGACCTCGGACTTCGTTCAACTCCAACGAGCCATCCTCACCATTACGTACCTTTGCCTCGGACTTCATCAGGAGAGCATCGGCATAGCGGAATAGCACGATGTCGTTATCCGGTTGTCTACCGTCGGAATGTGAGGTCCTATCAACCTCATATTTTGCCATACGAGCACCAGCTGTCTTGACATAGGAGCTTCCCGTAAGATTCAACTTTAGCTCCAATGGGAAATACTCCAACTGCTGTCCATTGTCCATCATTACAGGCTTTCCATCAACCTCTACGATGCCGGCATAGAAGTTCTTTTCAAAGCGAGCATCTACATCATCTGTGCCGTATCCGTTGGCTAAGACTGTTGAGGTATTGGCACTGGTACCATTTTCCGATGAGCCACCCAACGCACCGCCATGGTTGTAGTGTCGTGATCGGAAGAGATACCAGAACTGCGCAGCATAGAGGTTCTTATCCAACGGAATGGTGAATATGTTTTCGTTGGAGTTCTCGTTATGCACAGAGAAATTATAGCTATAATCGTCCTCCAACCGATAACCTACCTCGGCAAGTTTATTGCAATATTTGATACAGGTCTGCCAAGCGTTGAGTTTCTCACCATCGACGGTGAAAAATATCTCTTTACCGTTCCGTGGAACGCCATCAGTCCAATTATCATCACAATATATCTCGGCATTAAGAGCCAACTTAGCCAAAAGGAAATTAGCTACAGGTGTTGTTATACGACCATAGTAGTTACCCATCTTATTACTACGCTCATTTGGCAACAACTCGGCAACCTCCTGCAACTCATTCACGATAAAACGGAAAACCTCGCTACGCTCGCTCTGCACAACTTCATCCTGCGGTTGTTCATAGGATGTTACGATGGGCACTCTGCCATACATATCCATAATGTAGTAGTAGAAAAGTGCTCTCAGAGCTCGCACCTCAGCTTCGTAGGCCACTCTCTGCTCCTCAGATAGGTTATGGCTATACTTATCGATGATATGCAGAGATTTGTTCGATAACACAACAACCTTGTAGAGGTATTTCCAAGTATTGTAGAGTGGTAAATCATTAGGACTCCACTTATGCTGATACATATTCGCCCACAAACCTCCATCGTACCAGTCGCCACCACGAATAGGTATCATGGCTTCGTCTGTAGTAAGTGTGTTATAGTCATAAATCCCACGACAGGTCCCCTGTAAACCCTCACTGTCTGCACTGCCACCAATGTAATTGTAGAGCACAGCCACTGCATTAATATATATGTTGTTGGCATTGTTGTAAATGTCTTCTTCATAAAGTTGATCTCTAGGGTCTTCAGTAAGACAAGAGGTCATCATCGTTGCCAAAGCAACCATCAATATGTTTATATATCTTTTCATAACTGTAAGCGGTTATAATTGAATACTAAGACCTAACGAATAGGTACGATATAAAGGATAGGTGCGTTTGTCGTCAATGCCCAAAGTGTTGCTTACTACATAACTGTTTATCATTGGAGTAAGACCGCTATAGCCTGTGATTGTTGCAAGGTTGCTAATGCCTGCCGAAAGACGCAATGACTTCACAGCCTTGGATTTCATTGGAATATTGTAGCCTATGGTAATATGTTCAATATTTACATAGTCACCTTTTTCCAACCAATAGTCTGAAACATTCTGATCAATAATATTTTTTTCAGGAGCACCCTTCAATACATTGTAGTCAGGGAATATAGACATATTGGTATAAGCCAAGCCCGTGCCATTGAATATCTTATGACCGAAAGCACCATTTATCTGCATGGCAATATCAAAGGACTTGTAACGGAAACTGATGTTTGATCCAATAGTTACCTTGGGGGTTGCCTGACCTGCTATATACCTGTCTCCGCCATCGCTAAAATCAATCTCGCCATCATCATTCAAATCTTCAATATCGTAACTGTAGCCACCAAGTTCATTTTCTTTAAGCCCTTTGCAGTGAGGTAGATAGAATACCCCCAATGGCTGACCTACAATCTGATATACTACATTATTGTCTCCACCGTTCTGACCTGCACCATAAAGCGAGCCAATCGGAGTAATATCTGAAGCTGTCATATGCATACCATTATACTCTCCACTAAGCGAAAGTAACTTATTCTTCTGGTAGGACATATTGAAGTTGATATTCATCTCCATATCCTTTCGTTGAATGGGAACTACCGAGATTCCTAGTTCGACACCCTGGTTAGACATCGAGCCGATATTTGCCATCAGTTTATCGAACGCAAAGGTCGGAACGGGAACATCATACTCATAGAGCATATCCGTTGTCTTTGAGTAATATAATTCCGAGGTAAGCATCAACCGATTATCCCATATACCTAAGTCAAAACCGATATTAAATGTTGAACGAGTCTCCCACTTAAGGTCCGGATTCGTGTTGCGTATACTTCCCATTGTTACGGTAGGTGCACCGTTGATGGATACGATACCATTCTCCTTTACGGTATTAAGTGTTGTATAGGATGTTATACCTCCAAGATTTCCTGACCGACCATATCCGGTTCTTAGTTTCAATATTGTTATAAAGTCAGTATCAGAGAGGAAGCCTTCTTTTTTTACATCCCAACCCAGTGATACTGATGGGAAGAATCCGAAAGTATTGTTATCGCTTACCATTGAAGAGCCATCTCCACGGAGTGCTGCCGCAATAGAATATCTATCCTTGTAACTATATGTGACACTACCCATTATTGAAGCAAGTGACGGGTCTTCATAGCTACTGCTCGTACCACCGAAAGGACGCGATGATGTTGCTCCGATGTTATTATAGGAGAAATCATTTGTTGTTATTCCTTTTGCCTGCACCCATAAACCAGTCCTTACCTGTTTAAGATATTCTGCGCCAACAACAGCATCAAGGTGTGAGTCTCCCCAAGCATTGTTATATGAGAGGGACACATTTGTAAAGTAGTCTTCACCCTTGAACTCTCCACGATAAACATTGCCTTGCGCCCACACCCATGTAGGACAAAATTGAGCATTTCCCGTAGATGAATATGAATAAGAGCCGAAAGCCGACAATATCAAATTGTCAAGGATATTAAATTTCAGCCCCAAATGTGTATTGAAATTCCGTTCTTCGGAGTCATTTTTCTCATAGAGGAGTGCTCCAGGGTGGTTGATGTGTGATGCAGCCGAGTTCTTCACCCAGTTGCCATTAACATCAGTTCCTGCTGGATATGTAGGATTCTGTGCAGCTGCCGAGTAAAACAGCATTCGTGTATCGAAAATGTCGTGTATCTTTGACGAGTAGCCATATACACCAAAATCGCCAACTAAGCGACCATCGAAAGCCTTTTGTGTAGCATCAAGTTTTACCACTAAATTTCGGTAATCGTTAACTTTGACAATTGTATTATGATCCATAAAACCGAACGATGCTCGATAGTTTGAGTTTTCCGAACCACCGCTAAAAGCCAAGTGATGCTGATGTATCAAGCCCGTACGAGTAATTACATCGTGAAAATTGGTGTTGTAGCCACCATTATTGTAATCTAATCCAAGTGCCTCTGCTGTAGCTATATACTCCGGGCCGTTGAGCATTTGCAGATGTTTATACATTGACTCGAATCCGTAGTTGCCATCATATGATATTTCGAAACCTCGCCCCGTTCCTTTCTTGGTCTTAATCTCAATTACACCTGAAGCACCACGGGAACCGTACATTGCCGTTTCGGTAGCATTCTTCAAAATAGTGAAACTCTCGATGTCTGCGGGATATATGGTAGATAGCGTAGCGATGTCAGATGTCACTCCGTCAATAATTACTAACGGGTCATTGCCACCCATAATGGATGTGGTACCACGCACACGGATACTATTCAGCATAGCGAGCCTGTCAGTCCCATTAGTGGTGACGTTCACACCGGCAGACTGACCACTCAATACATCCAAAGCATTATTCAATGGTCCCTTCTTGATATTCTCGGGCCTGATATGCTCTAATGATTTAGTCGCCGAAATGGTATCTTGTTTCTCTCTGATATTCTGTACTTGTGCATCAATTTTTTGAGCACTACAGATGAAGAACATTATGACAAGACAAAGACCGACTCTTCCCATCTTGATTCGTTAAATCTCTGTAGATTCCCCAGACCAGACAGTTAATAAATCTTATACGCAATGTATTATAAAGAGGGGGATTGGGAATCTGTACTATTTCCCTGCCTGTCCGTCCGCTTAGCCATTGTATATTTTTTTTCTGTTATTTCATATCAGTGATGCTGATAATCCAGACAAGACCAGAGTAAACATCTACCTCTTTTATACATAAATCCTTTCCAAGGACTTTATAAGCGCAACCATTAACTACATTACATTACAAAGGTAACAATAATTTGTCATTTGAAGAAATTTAGAAAAAAGAAA
>NZ_DBMACV010000066.1:0-19131 GCF_057861905.1 Phocaeicola sp.
ACTCCATTAGCACCTCTGGAACCATAAATAGCTGTAGCAGAAGCATCTTTTAAGATATTAATTGATTCAATATCATTTGGATTAATATTAGAAAGCGGATTAATAGGTTCTTGGTCAAAAAAATCGGTAGTAGAAGAACCTATATTACTTTGATTTACTCCAGCTGAGGTTGAAATAGGTACTCCATCAATTACATACAAAGGATCATTTGAAGCTGTAATAGATGTACCTCCACGTACACGAATTGTGTTAGAACCTCCAGGCTTACCACTATTTTGACTTATATTGACACCTGAGAATGCTCCCTGCATCAATTGTTGTGGAGTAAGGTCAGTACCCAATTTGAAATTATCACTTGTTATAGAAGAAACAGAACCTGTTAAATCAGATTTTTTCATTGTACCATACCCTACTACCACAACCTCTTCCAAAGCCTGCATATCATCCTTTAAAACAATATCTATAACCGATCGATTATTTACCTTCACTTCTTGTGAAGAGTATCCTATATACGAAAATACCAATACAGAACTATTCGATGGTACATCTAATATATACTTACCATCCATATCTGTAATAGTTCCTGTAGTAGAAGCATTTTTAATGGTAACATTAACTCCGATAAGAGGCTCATTTTTTGAATCAGTGACAATACCAGAAACGGTTCTTTTCTGTGCGAAAATACTTTGCACACAGAGTATCATCAGCATAAAACTAACAATACTGAAATGTTTGATTAATTTGTTTTTCATCGACTTAAGATTTAAAATTCTATATGCAAAATTATGCGATGAACTGAATAAGGAAAGGTAAAAAACGACCAAAGAAGTGGAATAACTGGTATTCAAAAATATTTTTGAAACGTACAGACATAAAAAAAGGAGTACCGCTGTACTCCAACCTTTGTTAACCTTAAATCTAATACTATGAAAAACACAGTGCAAAGATACGGACTTCCTGCAAACAAGCAAAAAAAAGAGTGATAAAAATATGCTTTATAACACGTTTTAAGAAAAAGCATATTTATATCACTCCTTTTTTAACACTTTAGCCTATAATCCGAGCTTTGCTGAAATTTCCAGCATTTTCTTGATAGGTCGAACTGCTTTTTCAGCGATTTCATTATCAACTTTTACTTCAGGCCACTCGTACTTCAAGGTATTATACAATTTCTCGAGAGTATTCAAGCGCATGAAGTTACATTCATTGCAAGCACATGTGCTATCTTCCGGAGGAGCCGGAATAAAATTCTTATCCGGACATTTCTTTCTCATTTCATAAAGGATACCACTCTCTGTAGCCACGATAAAGTTTTTCTTGTCGCTTGCCATGGCATATTTTAACAATCCAGCCGTCGATCCTACTTTATCAGCCAGCTTTGCAACTGCACCTTTACATTCTGGATGTACCAATACATCCGCATCCGGATATTGTTTCTTTAACTCTATAATCTTTTCGACGGAAAATTTTTCGTGTACATGACAAACTCCATCCCAAAGTAACATACTCCGGTTAGTAATAGAGTTAATATAATTACCCAAATTTTTATCAGGACCAAAAATAATTTTTTGTTCCTTTGGGAAACTTTCTACTATCTGCTTGGCATTTGTAGAAGTCACTACGACATCAGTTACCGCTTTTACTGCCGCACTGGTGTTGACATACGAAATGACCGTATGGTCTGGATGCTCTTTGACAAACTGAGAAAATTTATCAGCAGGGCAACTATCGGCAAGTGAGCACCCGGCATTCAAGTCAGGAATCAGTACCTTTTTGTCAGGACACAATATTTTTGCCGTTTCTCCCATGAAGTGTACTCCACACATTACAATGATATCAGCATCGGTCTTTGCTGCCCATTGTGCCAGTGCAAGACTGTCACCGATAAAATCTGCAATTTCCTGTATTTCGTCAGCCTGGTAGTAATGCCCGAGGATAACTGCGTTTTTTTCCTTGCGCAACTTGTCTATTTCAGCTTTCAAATCGAGAGCCTTATCTACGGGTTCAGTTACATAACCCCTTTTCAACCATTCTTCTTTATTCATTATTAGATTATATTTTTTCTTCTTTTTTGAAAGAATATATGATAGTTATAATAGGCCGTTAATAGTGTTGGTAAAAAGAATACCGGATTTCTTGTTTTTTAGGTTATAAATATCCGAAGTGGAGATATTAGTTAGCCATTAACAAGCTTATGTATTGATATTATATGTTTTACTGCTTCTATTAACTAATTGTTGATATGTCGCAAAGTTAAAAACTTTCCCTTTATTCACTTCCGATTTTTAGCTAAAAAATATGTTTAAACTACTGATGAAACTTTCTGTTAAGTTTCTTGGATTGTTGGTTTTCTGGAAGCCATAACGTTTTTATCGGATAATGCAAGATTTATTTTTCATTTTCTTTGATTTGGTTTTTTACACCTTTTCCACCGTTTTCAACAAGGTTATAAATATAGTTTCCTATCTTTGTGAACGGAATAAAGATTGAATTATGTCTGAATTAAGAAAACTGAAAATAACCGAAATGCACCGTCTGTCGGTGGAAGAATTTAAGGAAGCAAGAAAACTTCCACTGGTTGTAGTGTTGGATGAAGTACGTAGTCTGCATAATATAGGGGCGGTTTTTCGTACTTCGGATGCTTTTCTGGTTAATTGTATTTATTTATGTGGCATTACAGCTACACCTCCTCATCCAGAAATGCATAAGACTGCTCTGGGAGCTGAGTATACTGTCGACTGGAAATATTGCAAGCGTACACAAGATGCTGTAGATGAACTTCATGCAAATGGATATACTGTACTGGCTATTGAACAGTGCGAAGGCAGTACAATGCTTGATAAATTAGTTTTGGAAGCAGATAAAAAATATGCTATTGTGATGGGAAACGAAGTAAAAGGAGTACAGCAGGAAGTTGTGAATATGTGTGACGGTTGCATTGAAATCCCTCAATATGGTACCAAACATTCGTTGAATGTTTCGGTAACTGCAGGTATTGTTCTGTGGGAATTTGCCAATAAAATGATGAAATAAGTATAAGTAATACCTTGTTCCTGTCATTGAAGGAATAAGGTATTATTCTTTGTTGATAACCTTATTGATAACTTGTTAATTTATTGATTATCACTATTGTTATAACTGTCCGTTTTCTACAAGGGTAACAACTCTTTCTATCATCTTATCTTCATCATCAGGATGATATTCTTTTTTCAAGCTTGCTCCAAACAGAGCTGCGAATGTCTGATAAAATCCTGCCTTAAACGGACCCATGAATGCTTTTACCAGTTGGTAAGACGACTGGTTACATTCCCTGTTTACTAGCTTAATCAGTAATTTCCCTTGTGAGAAAGTAAGTTTTTTCATTCGAGGCGTATATTGTTCCTTCAGACCTTTTTCTACCATCTTTATATGGCGTGTGCGTGCTTTCTCATTAGGAAGAGTCTGTAGATATTCATATGTTTCGATAACTGCCCTGTTTATTTCCTTCGCCAGTGGAAGTGTCTTTTTTACATCTCTTACCAGTTTATAGTAATATCTTTCTTGTTTTTTGTTTTTAAACCTCAATCGAGGGTATACATATATATTTTTTAGCGTTATACAAGGTATAGTATCTCCTTCATATACACAAACAGGAACCATATATCCCTTAGTGTCCGATGGAGAATGCTTTTGTGCGTTGGCTTTCAGTGCAAAAGCTATCAGCAGAAATAGTAATATGTATACACTATTTTTCATGCTCGCAAAAATACGCATAATAATGAAGCTGTGTCTGATAATACGAATTTTTAACTTATACAAGGCGTTGAAAAGCTGTGAATAGAATGTTAATAAGAACGTTTATTGTTTGTGTATTAGTTAGTTATATAGTTACTGACTTACAAGCTCAATCGAATTGGGTTGAGTGGAAGGAGGATATTTCCGAAACTGAGGATATAAGCAACTGGCAAGAGCAATATGAGTTTCTCAGTGAACTGGCAGAGCATCCTTTTAATATCAATACGGTTACCAAAGAACAACTGGAGCAGTTGCCCTTTCTGTCGGATCAGATGATAGAAAATATCTTGTATTATATATATAAATATGGTCCGATGGTAAGTAAGAAGGAGTTGTTGGGAATAGAAGGTATGGACTGGCAGACCAGGAAATTTCTGGAAGATTTTATTTATATTGGAGAAGCTGAAAAAGAGAAAGATAAGTTCTGGTGGAAAGATGTCTTGAAATATAATAAACAGGAGTTGTTAACACGTGTGGATATTCCTTTGTATATGAAATCGGGGTATGCAGATTATAATGAAAAGCTTTTGGAAAAATATCCCAACCGCAAGTATTATGGAGATCCGCTCTACCATAATCTGCGTTATCGGTTTCAGTTTCGAAATCAGTTGTATATGGGATTTACAGCCGAGAAAGATGCCGGAGAGCCCTTTTTCTGCAGATACAATAAAAAAGGGTACGATTTTTATTCTGCTTATTTCTTTCTACAAAATATAAAGAAGTTGAAAGCATTTGCAATAGGTAATTATCGGGTAAGTTTCGGATATGGACTGGTTATCAATACGGGAGGATTTAATTTGGGAAAGTCGGGCTCATTAGGAAGTATGAACCGTATGGGAAGAGGAATAACCAAATATACTTCGACAGATGAAAGCAATTATTTACAGGGGATAGCTGCTACATATAATCTAAAGAAACGTTGGACATTGTCTGCTTTTTATTCATTTCGTAAGCGGGATGCACGTATAGAAGATATGTTTATAAAGTCGTTGAAAACGGATGGATATCATCGGTTGAAAAAAGATATTGAAAAGAAGAATACTATAAATAATCATTTGGTTGGTAGTAATTTAATATATAATGGAAAACAATTTGAATTTGGTTTAATAGGTGTTTATACTGTTTTCAACAAAGTGTTGAATCCTGATTTTCGTCCCTACAATTTGTATTATCCTCGTGGAAAATATTTTTTCAATGTAGGAGGAAGTTATAAGTTCTTTTTCCATAAGTTTATTTTATCAGGGGAAACGGCCTTCGATAAATCTGGTAGAGTTGCTACACTGAATATGCTAAGTTATTCACCGGCTGTTCATACAAGTTTCTTACTTATTAACCGATACTATGATAAACGTTATCAGGCTATTTATGCAGATGCTTTTGGAGAAAATTCTAAACTACAGAATGAAACGGGTATTTATATAGGACTGGAATCCAGCTTTTTCAGTAAATTGAAGATTGCATGTTATGGTGACTTCTTCCATTTCTTTTATCGAAGATATCAGGTTGATAAAGATCATACATCCGGTTTTGATGGTTTGTGTCAGTTGAGTTATTCACCTATTAATTCACTGACTATGTTGATAAAGTATAGCTATAAGAATAAAACGAAAAACTACACTTCAGCCGATGAGAAAAAATATATATTGCCTTATATCCGTCAGCGTCTGCATTATCAACTATCGTATAAACCCTGTGATAAATTCTGGTTGAAAACTGCAACCGAATATGTGCATACTGCTTATAAATCCGGATCATCTTCGAGCGGAGGTTTTATTAACGGAACACTGGGTACCAGTTTATCTTTTGTACCGGTACAGATTTTATGTAGTGGAGCTTGGTTTCATACACAGAATTATGACTCACGCATTTATATGTATGAACCGGGCTTGCTGTATGCCTTTTCTATGTTTTCTTTTTATGGAAGAGGCAGCCGTTGGGCAGTCAATTTAAAGTATAATTATAAGAACCGGTTAATAATTCAGGGAAAATGGGGATTGACTTACTATAAAGACCGTGACCGGATCAGTTCGGGAACAGAGGAAATACAAGGAAACCGTAAGTCGGATATACAATTACAACTGAAAGTAAAGTGGTAATAAGAATATAATGTGTACTTTTGTCCGTAAACTAAAACTAATACGACTTATGTCAACAGTTATTTATCCTTCTCCTATATTTGGTCCCGTGCATAGCCGGCGTTTAGGCGTTTCGCTGGGAATAAACTTACTTCCTGCCGATGGTAAGTTTTGCACATTCGATTGTATTTATTGTGAATGCGGATATAATAAAGATCATCGGCCGAAACAGAAACTTCCGACTCGTGAAGAAGTACGTGAAGCCTTGGAAAAGCGTTTGATTGATATGCAAGCCAATGGTCCTGTTCCTGATGTTCTGACGTTCGCAGGTAATGGAGAACCTACTGCTCACCCTCATTTCCCGGAAATTATAGAAGATACTTTGGCATTGCGTGATAAGTATTTCCCGAATGCAAAAGTCAGTGTGTTGAGTAATTCTACGTTTATTCACAAGGAAAAGGTTTTCGAAGCATTGAATAAGATCGATAATAACATATTAAAGCTCGATACGGTGGATGCGGAGTATATTCAACGGGTAGATCGTCCTACGGGAACTTACGATGTAAACAAGATAATCGAAGGAATGAAAGCCTTTAAGGGTAATTTGATTATTCAGACCATGTTTATGAAAGGTAGGACCGACGAAGGTTTGGATATAGACAATACTTCCGACCGTTTTGTACTGCCATGGCTCGAAACTGTAAAGCAGATTGCTCCCCGTCAAGTCATGATTTATACAATAGATCGTGAAACTCCCGACCATTTCCTGCAAAAAGCTACACACGAAGAGCTGGACCGTATTGTAGCATTACTGAAAAAAGCAGGATTGAATGCTACGGCATCTTATTGAAAAGAAAATATGATTGTATTCGAAGAAAGCTATCTCAAGAAATATTTGGGGTAGCTTTTTTGGTATAATGAACGGTTCCTTCACGTATGGACATAAAAAAAGGAGTACCGCTGTACTCCAACCTTTGTTAACCTTAAATCTAATACTATGAAAAACACAGTGCAAAGATACGGACTTCCTGCAAACAAACAAGCGAAACTTATAAAAATCTATGCTTTATAACATGTTTTAATAAGTTCCGCTTGTCTGCTAAAAGGTTTTAACATTATACGCTTTACTTTTTAGCCTTAGTGAGTTCTGTTATTTCTCTTGTAGCGACTTCCAGTGCTTCGTTAATGTTGCTACAGATATTTTCTTTACCCAATAATTCATAGAATCCGGATTTTTCAAGTACGGCGTGTACGTGTTCATTTACTCCCGAAAGAATAATGTGTATATTTTCCTTTTGCGACATTTCACACAGTGTTGTCAGGTTATGGATACCTGTAGAGTCGATGAACGGAACTTTACGCATACGGATGATACGGATTTTCGGACGATCGCCCAGGCGTGCCATGATTTCTTCAAACTTGGTAGCGATACCAAAGAAATACGGACCGTTTATTTCGTATACTTCTACGCCGCTGGGGATGATAAGATGTTCTTCGTGTACCTCCAGATCTGATTCTTTGTTCGGGTCTATTTCATCGGTGATAACAGAAATCTGTGTGGTTTCCATTACACGTTTCATAAACAGTACGCAGGCAATAACCAAGCCGACTTCGATAGCTACCGTCAGGTCGAAGATAACGGTAAGGAAGAAGGTTATCAACAAGACCGTAACATCCGATTTTGGGTTTTTCAACAATCCCTTGAAAACACGCCAGCCGCTCATATTATACGATACGATAACGAGAACACCAGCCAGACAGGCCATCGGAATATATTGGGCAAGTGGCATCAGGAATAGTAGAATCAGTAACAATACCACCGCATGAACGATACCTGCAACCGGCGATTTACCTCCGTTGTTGATGTTGGTCATGGTTCGGGCAATAGCTCCTGTAGCCGGGATTCCTCCGAAGATAGGCGAAACGAAATTGGCTATACCTTGTGCGATAAGTTCAGTATTCGAGTCATGACGGTCGCCTATTACACCATCGGCCACCGTAGCCGAAAGCAAAGATTCTATCGCTCCCAGTACGGCAATAGTAATAGCTACAGGGAAGAGGTTCTTGATAGCTTCCCAGTCCAATGCCGGTACAGTTGCTTCAGGAAGTTGTGCCTTGATACTGAAGCGGTCGCCGATTGTATCGATACAGGTGATTCCTCCATACATTTTCAGCAGATATACTCCTACAGTGACCAATATGATGGCAATGAGTGAGCCGGGAATTTTTTTCGAAAACTTGGGAGTGATGGCAATAATGAAAATACTTATCACACTTACTACCACATTCCACCAGTTTACGGTATCGAAATGATGAAAATATAATATCCATTTTCCGATAAAATCACCCGGAACCTTTTCACCTCCAAACTGAAGTCCGAAGATATCTGCTATCTGAGTTGTGAAGATGGTAACAGCGATACCACTGGTGAATCCGACAATGATAGGATAAGGTATAAACTTGATGATTGTACCTAACTTGAATATACCTAATAATATAAGGAGTACGCCAGCCATCATGGTGGCAACCATCAGTCCTTCGATACCGTATTGCTGGATGATGCCGTAAATGATTACGATGAAAGCTCCGGTCGGTCCCCCTATCTGTACCTTGCTTCCCCCAAGAAGAGAAATAATGAATCCTGCTACAATCGCTGTAATGATACCCTTCTCAGGACTTACTCCTGAAGCAATACCGAACGCAATGGCAAGAGGCAATGCTACTATACCTACGATAATACCTGCCATCAGGTCGGTAGTAAAGTCTGTTTTCGTATAGTTTTTCAACGTAGAAAACAACTTTGGTTGAAAATCTAATTTTACCATATATTCGTTTTGTTATAAATTATAAAAAGAAGTGCAAAAGTATATATTTATTTGAACATTTTCCCTGATAATAAGGTTATTATTTATATTAGCAGATGATTTTTATTAATAATGCTTAATTTAAAAATTGTAATGATTACAAATTTGAATAAAAGTGTTATCTTTGCAATATCAAATCAGGAATATACATGTTTAACCAATTAAATAACTAACGATTATGGGAAAAAGTATCAAAGGAACAAGAACTGAGAAGAATTTAGGCATTTCATTTGCTGGTGAATCACAGGCAAGAATGCGCTATACATATTTTGCAAGTACAGCCAAGAAAGAGGGCTATGAACAGATTGCTGCTATTTTTGCAGAAACAGCCGATCAGGAAAAAGAGCACGCTAAGCGTATGTTCAAGTGGCTGGAAGGCGGCATGGTAGAAATTACAGCAAGCTATCCTTCTGGAGTTATCGGCACAACATTGGAAAATCTGAAAGCTGCGGCAGCAGGCGAAAACGAAGAATGGTCGCTGGATTATCCGAAGTTTGCAGACATCGCCGACGAGGAAGGTTTCCCTGCTATTGCCAAAATGTATCGTGAGATTGCTGTTGCCGAAAAAGGACACGAAGAAAGATATCTTGCTCTTGCAAAGAATGTAGAAGAAGGTAAGGTATTTAAGAAAGATACAGAAGTAGTATGGCAGTGCCGTAACTGTGGCTACTTATATGTAGGTACTGAAGCTCCTGAAATTTGTCCTGCATGTTTGCATCCGCAAGCCTATTTTGAAGTAAAGAAGAACAATTATTAATATTTAGGTATATTATATGTGGCGCAGGACTTCTTCGTTGTAAGTTCTGCGCTTTTTTTATCTATATAGAAATACCTATTTTAAGGTATTGTATTGCTCTTCAGAAATACTGATTTTTGTAATCAGAGAAATCATTAATCTTTAAACGGAAAAAGAATATGAAAATTAAAGCAATCATAGGACGTGAAATACTCGATTCACGTGGAAATCCTACCGTAGAGGTTGAAGTAAAGCTGGAATCAGGTGTAATAGGACGTGCTTCCGTACCTTCGGGAGCTTCTACTGGTGAGCATGAAGCGTTGGAACTTCGCGATAAAGACCCCCATCGTTACGGTGGAAAAGGTGTGTTGAAAGCTGTTGAAAACGTGAATAAGATTATTGCTCCGGCGCTGGAAGGCTGGTCTGTTCTGGAACAGCGTGCCATCGACAAGAAAATGATTGAGCTGGACGGAACAAAAACAAAATCGAATCTGGGAGCAAATGCCATACTGGGCGTTTCGCTTGCAGTAGCAAAAGCTGCTGCCAATTACCTGAATGTGCCCTTGTATCGTTATATTGGAGGAGTAAATACATTTGTAATGCCTGTGCCGATGATGAATATCATCAATGGAGGTTCGCACAGCGATGCTCCTATTGCTTTTCAGGAGTTTATGATTCGTCCGGTAGGAGCACCTTCTTTCCGTGAAGGACTCCGTATGGGAGCAGAAGTTTTCCATGCCCTGAAGAAAGTATTGCACGACAGAGGGCTGAGCACTGCCGTGGGGGATGAAGGAGGATTTGCCCCTGCGCTGAATGGAACTGAGGATGCGCTGGAAGCTATTCTGGCAGCTATCAAGCTGGCTGGCTATGAACCGGGCAAAGATGTGATGATCGGTATGGACTGTGCTTCGTCCGAATTTTATAAGGATGGTGTATACGACTATACAATCTTCGAGGGCGAAAAAGGAAAGAAGCGTACATCCGATGAACAGGTAGCTTATCTGGAAGAACTTATCAGCAAGTACCCTATCGACTCCATCGAAGACGGTATGAGCGAAAACGACTGGGAAGGCTGGAAAAAACTGACCGAACGTATCGGAGGACGCTGTCAACTGGTAGGTGATGACCTGTTCGTTACAAACGTAGATTTCCTTTCGAAAGGTATCGAACTGGGATGCGCCAACTCTATCCTTATCAAGGTAAATCAGATTGGTTCATTGAGCGAAACACTCGATGCCATTGAAATGGCTCACCGACACGGATATACTACGGTAACCTCTCACCGTTCGGGAGAAACGGAAGATGCAACCATTGCCGATATTGCCGTTGCTACAAATAGTGGGCAGATCAAGACCGGTTCCTTGAGCCGTTCGGACCGTATGGCTAAGTACAACCAATTGTTGCGTATAGAGGAAGAGTTGGGTGATCTGGCTGTATATGGATATAAGCGTATCAACAAATAAAAGTTAGTCGTATTTGAATTTCTGAACAGAGAGGCTGTTGTCTTCGGGCAGCAGCCTTCGTCTTTTTAAAGAAGGTGCAGTTGTTTTCTCGTGTTTTTGTACAAATTATTTTGAGATTTGTACAAATTCAAAAAGTTTTTGTACAAAATTTATTTAAGACGTCAGTAGGCTTTAATGGAGATATCAGGGCGGAAAAAGAAAAGAAAGGGACATTTTAGAGGGGGATAAAAGGTTTTTTAAGGGAGTTTTTGTAGAAAAATGAAGAAAAAAGAGAAAAAGTTGGGCAGAATATTTGGAGGTTTCAAAAAAAGTCGTACCTTTGCAACCGCAATCGAGAGAGAAAGCAACAAAACAAAAACTTAATGGTGCGTTAGTTCAGTTGGTTAGAATACATGCCTGTCACGCATGGGGTCACGGGTTCGAGTCCCGTACGCACCGCTCTTTTAGAAAAAGACATTTAGAAAGCTCTGATTCTTTTATGAATTAGAGCTTTTTTATTTATATATTCTTCTGTTCTTCCGATAGCACATACCTTCTGCATGGCATAATAAGTATAGCGTTGGATTGGCTGTTTACACATAACAAGTAACTTTTTCAACAGGATAAAAGGTTTTTTGTTAATAAGCATTTCTATCTGAGAAAATCAGGTTCGAAAAACATTTTTCCTTGCTGTTGTTGCCTTTTTCGGTAAATCTGTATTGTTGCTAAAATAAAGTCACCTCGCCTATCGTGTATTTCAACTGTCATTTTGGGCGTTTCATCGGCAAAAGGTGGTAATAATGCTGTATAGAGATTAACTTTGTAATAATTATAAATTTAGTATTTACCACTTATGTTTGCAAAAATCGTACATTTTTCAATCCGAAAGAAGCTATTTGTGGTCCTGACCACCCTGTTGCTTCTGGCTGGCGGCATATATTCCATGCTGACACTGCCTATTGATGCCGTACCCGACATTACCAACAACCAGGTGCAGATTGTTACCGTGTCGCCCACGCTGGCTCCGCAAGAAGTGGAACAGCTTATTACTTTTCCTATTGAAATAGCCATGAGCAACGTAATGAATGTCGAAGAAATACGCTCAGTATCACGCTTTGGCCTGTCGCTTGTGACTGTTGTTTTTAAAGAGAATGTTCCTACTTTGGATGCCCGTCAGTTGGTGAACGAACAGATACAGATGGTTTCAGGTGAAATTCCGCCGGAGCTGGGTACTCCTGAACTGATGCCTATTACCACCGGTTTGGGTGAAATTTACCAGTATGTACTGAAAGTAGCTCCGGGATATGAAGATCGTTACGATGCCATGGAACTGCGTACGATACAGGACTGGATTGTAAAAAGACAGCTTTCGGGTATTCCCGGTATTGTCGAAATCAACAGTTTTGGCGGTTATCTGAAGCAATACGAAGTGGCTGTCGATCCCGATGCACTGTATTCGCTGAATATTACTATCGGTGAAGTGTTCGAAGCCTTGAGCCGTAATAATCAGAATACAGGCGGCAGTTATATAGAAAAGGTGAATCGTGCCTATTACATCCGTTCGGAAGGTATGATTAACGATCTGCACGATGTGGAACAGATTGTCGTAACTAACCGTGGTGGTATACCGGTGCACATTGGAGATATCGGACGTGTACAGTTTGGTGCTCCCAAGCGTTTTGGAGCTATGACCAAGGACGGCGAGGGAGAATGTGTAGGCGGTATCGCCATGATGTTGAAAGGTGCCAATGCCAATGTGGTGACTAAAGAGCTGGAAAAGCGGGTTGCCAAAGTGCAGCAGATGTTGCCCGAAGGAATATCAGTAGAGCCTTATCTGAATCGTTCGGAACTGGTGAATAGAAATATCTCGACGGTTGTACGTAACCTGGTGGAAGGAGCTATTATTGTATTTCTGGTACTGATTGTTTTCCTGGGTAACGTACGTGCCGGTCTGATTGTGGCTTCAGTCATTCCGCTGGCTATGCTTTTTGCTTTTATCTTGATGCGTATCTTTAATGTGTCGGCCAATCTGATGAGTCTGGGTGCCATCGACTTTGGTATTGTGGTGGATGGCTCCATTGTTATTCTGGAAGGTATTCTGGCTCACCTGTACGGACGGGGATTGAGAGGACGTACCTTGAGTCGTGAGGAAATGGATCGTGAAGTGGAAAAAGGTGCCGGACATGTAGTGAGAAGTGCTACATTTGCCGTACTTATCATTTTGATTGTATTCTTCCCTATCCTGACGCTGACCGGCATTGAAGGAAAATACTTTACGCCGATGGCCAAGACACTGGTGTTCTGTATCATTGGAGCACTTCTTCTGTCTATTACTTATGTGCCAATGATGGCTTCTCTTTTCCTGAAACGTACCGTAACAGTGAAACCTACACTGGCCGACCGCTTCTTCAACTCCTTGAATAAAGTTTATCAGCGGGTGCTTCGTTTCAGTCTGGCTCATGTATGGGGAACTATTTCTGTGTCTTTCGTAGCCTTGTTGCTTTCGCTGTTGCTGTTTACGAAGCTGGGAGCCGAGTTTATTCCGACCTTGGACGAAGGTGATTTTGCCATGCAGATGACTCTTCCGGCAGGCAGTTCGCTGAGCAAGAGTATCGAGGTTTCACTCGAAGCGGAAAAGAGATTGAAAGAACGTTTTCCGGAAATCAAGCATGTAGTGGCCAAGATTGGTACCGCAGAAGTGCCTACCGATCCGATGGCAGTAGAAGATGCCGATGTGATGATTGTGATGAAACCTTTCAATGAATGGACATCTGCTTCGAGCCGTGCAGAGATGGTGGAGAAAATGAAAGCATGTCTGGATTCCATCAAAGGCGCGGAATTTAATTTTAGTCAGCCTATCCAGCTTCGTTTCAATGAATTGATGACTGGTGCCAAGGCTGATATTGCAATCAAACTTTACGGAGAAGATATGACTGAATTATATAATAAAGCTCGTGAGGCAGCTCGTTATGTAGAACAAGTGCCGGGAGCAGCCGATGTTTTGGTGGAACAGGCTATGGGATTGCCGCAGCTTCTTGTTCGCTTCGACCGTGCCAAGATTGCCCGTTACGGCATCGACATAGAAGAACTGAATACTGTGATCCGTACTGCCTATGCAGGCGAAACGGCAGGAGTAGTCTTCGAGAATGAACGACGTTTTGATCTTGTAGTGCGTCTGGATAAGGAAAAGGTCAGTGATTTGAATATTGACAAGCTGTTTGTCCGTACAAAAGACAATATCCAGCTTCCAGTGAGTGAAGTAGCCAGCATCGAACTGGTAAACGGTCCGCTCCAGATTAACCGTGACGCTACCAAGCGTCGTGTCGTTATTGGTGTGAACGTACGCGATGCTGACATCCAGCAAGTAGTAAGTCAAATCAGTGAATCACTCGACAAGAACGTAAAACTTAAGCCGGGGTATTACTTTGAATACGGTGGACAGTTCGAGAACTTGCAGAATGCTATCAGTACACTGACGGTAGTTATCCCCATCGCTTTGATGCTGATCCTGTTGTTGCTGTTCTTTGCATTCCGGAGTGTAATTTATTCACTGGTTGTATTCTCTACCGTGCCTCTTTCTCTTATCGGCGGTATCGTCGCTTTGTGGCTGCGTGGCTTGCCGTTTAGTATTTCGGCTGGCGTGGGTTTCATCGCGCTCTTCGGTGTGGCCGTGCTGAACGGTATTTTGATGATCAATCATTTTAACGACATACGCAAAAGAAGTCAGTATCATTTGTGTACCGATCGTATTATTTCCGAGGGTTGTCCGCATTTGCTTCGTCCTGTTTTCCTGACCGGACTGGTTGCTTCACTGGGCTTTGTTCCGATGGCTATTGCTACTTCGGCCGGTGCTGAGGTACAACGTCCGCTGGCTACCGTAGTGATAGGTGGACTGATTGTATCTACTATACTGACATTGATTATCATTCCTGTTTTCTATCGTCTGGTGAACAGTATAGCTGTCAGACAGATGCGAAGAAAAAATCGCTTGTCGGTCCGTAAAGCATCTTTGCTGATTGTTTTACTTGCAGCTTTCACTCCTGCAGCTATTCAAGCGCAGCAAAGTGTGACTCTGAAGCAAGCTGTCGAAACAGCTATGACCAATCATCCGCGTCTGAAAATGGCAGAATCCGAGATTGAGCGGGCACGAGCTTCGAAAGGAGAAGCGTGGGATGGAGGAAATACTTCTTTCAGTTATTCTTGGGGACAGTTGAATGGTGCCGACCGGAATGATAATGAATTGTCTGTAGAACAGTCACTTGGGTCTTTACTTACTCCTTTTTATAAAAATGCCTTGGCTAATACTCAAATAAGTAAAGGAGAAAGTTATCGTGATATGGTGAAGAAAGAAGTAACGGCAGAGGTGAAACGAGCATGGGCTTATTATCAATATGCTTTTCATATCAATGCCATGTATCGCGGACAGAGGGAATTAGCAGAACAGTTGAAGAAAAGTGGTGAACAACGTTATTTTCAGGGGGATATTGATCTGGCTGAACGGAATATGATTACAGCATTGGCTGCCGATTTATATACACGCTGGTTGGAGTCTTCCGAGGAGCTGACACTGGCTGGACGCCGGTTTACTTGGTCTTGCTACAGCAATCAGCCTCTGTTGCCTGCCGATACGTCGCTGGCAGTCATGCCGATACAGACAGACGGCTTGTCGTTGTCTTCCCGTCACTTGAACTATTTTGATGCTCAGGTACAGGAGAAAAAAAATCTGTTGAAAATAGAACGTAGCCGTTTCTTTCCGGAGTTGTCTGTGGGGTATGTACGGCAAAAGATTGCGCCACTTACCGGATTGAACTCATGGATGGTGGGAGTTTCTTTCCCTGTACTGTTCTTTCCCCAGCGAAGCCGTGCCAAACAGGCACGTATCAACTTGCGGATAGCCACATGGGAAGCAGAGGATAACCGCCGTCAGTTATCCAATAAGGTAAGTGAGTTGCAGAGTCAACTTGTCCGCCAGCGTGAACGGCTGACTTATTACCAGCAGGCTGCTATCAAGGAAGCAGAAGCTTTGCAGAATAGTGCACTGAAGAAATTCCAGGAAAATGAAACAGATATCAGTGAATTTATCCAGAGCCTGAATGCTGTCCGTGAAATTAAACGAGGATATATCGAAACGGTTTATGCTTATAACATTACCGTACTCGAACTGGAACTCTATACCGAGTGAACTATCCCTTACTAACAATCTCAAAAACTCAAAGAAAAATGAATAAAATGAACCTGATGAAACAACGAATGATTTACTTGATGTTTGTCTTACTGACAGTATCATGTTCAAGCCGCTCGGGCGAGCAGACTGAGTCGGCCGGTACATCGGAGGCAGTACAAGCCAATGAAGACAGTACACAAATGCCCGAAGTGGACGGAGTGAGTGGAGCTACTAACGTGTCCAATCCGCCATCGTTCAACGGCGTCATCGTGATGCCTCCACAAAACCATGTTACAGTAACATTAGGCATGGGAGGCTCTGTACGAGATATACGTGTCTTGCCGGGTGAATATGTTCGTAAAGGAGAAATTATTCTTACGTTAGCCAATCCGGCTTTTATCGAACTTCAGCAGTCTTATCTTGATGCTGCTGCCCAGACTGAATATCTGAAAAAAGAATATGACCGTCAGCGGAAACTGGTTTCCGGGGAATCGGCCTCGCTGAAGCGCATGCAGCAAAGTAAAGCCGACTATCTTTCCATGAAAAGCCGGATGGAGGCTGCTGCGGCACAACTTACTCTGCTTGGAACTGATACTACGGCTTTGAACCGGAATGGTATTCGTACTTATCTGGATATACGGGCTCCACGCAACGGTTATGTAACCAATATGGATGTTAATGCCGGGAAATATTTTGCAGCAGGCGATCCGGTTTGTGATGTGATTGATAAAAGCAAGCCTATGTTGCGGTTGACTGCTTATGAAAAAGACCTGGATAAGCTACAGCCTAATACACATTTTACATTTAAAGTCAACGGTATGCCTGATACAACGTTTACAGCCGAACTGATTTCTGTCGATCAAATGGTAGACAATGCAACTCGTTCCATTAAAGTCTATGCACGTATTCTGCAAGCCTATCCGAATTTTCGGCCGGGCATGTATGTAGCTGCCAAGATTACGGATAAAAAATACTAACTTTGTTGCATGAAGTTGTTTCACATCCATAAGAGATTTTTTCTGATGCTGAACGCCATCTCTATTTTGGTGGCGTTCCTTATGCATCTGCCCGAACTGATTGCACTTTCCGATCCTGTGGCAGACGGCCGTCTGTTTCCTGATATTTATTGGCTTAATGTCAGTTCCGAAATATTGTTTACTTATATTTCTATTCTGTTACTCTTTTTTCTGAACATCAAGCTGATGATACCCAGTCATCCGGCTGCCGAGTTAAGTTGGAAAAGAATTGTTGTAACGTTTATCATTACATTGGTTGTATGTAATTTGTTGGGAAAAGGATTCGTTTATATCCACCAACATTTCGATGTTCCTGCTATTACTGCCATGTTACATCACTATCTTCATCCTTTAAGAGATATTCTGATTGCCTGTATCGTGACCGGTACTTGTTATTTAGACTACCAGAATCAGCGTAGTCGTCGAATGTTACTTGAGAATGAACAATTACGTACGGAAAATCTCGTCAATCAGTACGAAACCTTGAAAAGCCAGCTTAATCCGCACATGCTTTTTAATTCTCTTAATACCTTATATTCACTTATACGGGAGTCGCCCGATAAGGCGCAGAACTATCTTCAGGAATTATCACGGGTGATGCGTTATACGCTGCACGACAATCTGTCGCCTACCGTAGCCTTGAATGAAGAAATGAGTTTTGTACGTTCGTATATTTATCTGTTGCAGATGCGCTACGAAGACAATTTGAAGTTCGATATTCATATTCCGCAAGAGTTATTGCAACGGCAAGTACCTCCGATGGCAGTGCAAATGCTGGTGGAGAATGCGGTGAAGCACAACGAAATCAGCAACCGTAATCCGCTTACGGTATATATCTGTACAGAAGGAAATTCACTTTGTGTCAGTAATCGTATTCAACCTAAGCTGTCGGACAGCAGCAGTACTTGCATCGGGTTGGCAAATCTGTCCAAGCGTTATCAACTACTCCTCGGTCGGGATATCACGATTGAGGAAAACAATAAAAACTTTAAAGTAACCTTGCCGCTGATATGAAAACCTTAATTATAGAAGATGAAAAGGCTGCTCTCCGCAACCTGAAAGCAGCCATGAAAGAAGTAGAGGCTGAATTTGAAATTGTCGGTGAAACAGACAGTGTAACCGGAACATTGGAATGGTTCGCTTCTCATTCCATGCCTGAATTGGTCTTCATGGATATTCATCTGGCCGATGGTTCTGCTTTCGGCATTTTCGAACAGATCGATATAACCTGCCCCATCATCTTTACAACTGCTTACGATGAGTATGCTTTGCAAGCATTTCGAGTAAATAGCATTGCCTACTTGCTGAAACCTATCAGTAGTTCCGATTTACAAAAAGCTGTCGATAAATTAAAAATGTTTGGAAGTGCTGTTCAGCCAAATATTGATTTTCAGGCTGTCATGCACGCTTTAAAACGGGAAGAAAGCTACAAGACACATTTTCTGATACCTGTGAAAGGCGATCGTTTTGTCCCTGTGTGTGTCGATCAGATTTCCTATTTTTATATTGATGAAGGGGCAGTCAAGGCCGTAACACAGTCTGCTGAGATATTCGATTTCCAGCAAACTCTTGATGAACTGGCTGAGTTGCTTAATCCTCGTCTGTTTTTTAGGGCCAATCGTCAGTATATTATTGCCCATAAGGCAGTCACAGGAGTAAGTTTATGGTTTGGCGGACGTATGGTTTTGCAACTTACCCCTCCTACCGGAGAAAAGGTCATTATCAGCAAAGCCCGTGTACCGGCCTTCAAGGACTGGTTCTAAACATTCGGTGAAAGCAAAAAAATCGCCACTGATTGAGTCGGAAAACAGAGATAACTTCTGTTCTATTCTGGTAATCAGTAGCGATTTTTAGGCAAGCAAGTCCGGTTACGACTTGTTTTCTTTTTTATTTATAAAATTCCGACATCGGATAAATTCCGATAGGATAACTGGTCTTGTTCACTATGTTATTAACAAGTTTACCTGAGTTCGGGATAAGTTTAGAATAAGGCCAGTTGTTTTGAGTCCTCAATATAGTATCCTTGCAATGCATCCGGTTTGTTTTCAAAGAAACAATAA
>NZ_DBMACV010000067.1:0-19032 GCF_057861905.1 Phocaeicola sp.
TGCTGCATATTGTTGCTTTCCGAAGAAGCCGTGTATCAATGTTACAAGAACTCTTGACACACAGCTCGCTTTGTTTTGAATTCGTCGAACTCACGTTATTTTAAGAATTGCGGATAATTTATTTTTAAAATGAAAAGAACTTACCCTAAGAAAAAGTATACCCCAAATTATAAATAAGTTTCAAAGCTATCCAAATAAGAACATATTGAATGAGATATCTACAATTATCCGTCATATAGACAGTTTGTTAAAGGTTGTAAACCATACGACTTGTATCTTGCCTCGCCGTCTGCTTAGCAATATTTCGGCAACATATCACAACGACATTACGACGTTAGCCGAAATACCTCTGATTATTCTCTCGAAAACGTCTGGACGTTTTTTTAAAATTTGTACAAAAACTTATTTTTTTTGTACAAATTTTCAACGGAATGTCACTATGTAATAAAAAGAACGCCGAACGACATCCGAAAGCCTTGCGGCAAGTGTTACCCGACCAAGCTTAACTAATAACACTAACCCGCCAAACGCTACACCTTATTTATATAATATATAATTTCAAAGATTCAGGATCCTACCAAGACTTCCCGGGTCATCTTTTTTATAAATTCCGTAAAAGGAACCGTCGTTATACGCCGAGTACATGCTTAACCGTTCTTTCTCTTTTTCCAAAGTTGCCAGCTATTGATGATATTCTGCCATACTACATAACTTCCAGGAGCTATTGCCGAAACGGGATTCAAATATGTACATGCCATCCATATGGCCAAGACCGTATTTTTTTGCCCTAATGCCTGTCCGCCGCTGATACGGTCGGAATACATACCCCCGATATTCTTTCCAGCCCAAAACTGAAGACAACAAGCGACAAGTGCCAACAGTGCTATCAGGAATTCCTCACCCATGGAGGTATCCCCTTCGACAACCGATTTCGTAGTCTGCCCCATTACGATAATCAAAGCCAATGCCCATAAATAAAATGCCATATCTTTCAGACTCACTAAAAAGCGATGTACCGGAGGACAGAAACGACGCAACAGCACAGCGGTAAAGAAAGGAAACAGCAGCAACGGGAACACTTTACCTAAAATACGCAGAAAAGATTCTCCAAAAGCCATATCCGAAGGTTCAACCAACGGAAAAACCAGCGGCACAATGACGGCTGCCAGCAGATTCGACAACAACGTATAAGTGGTCAGCGAAGCCGCACTTCCTCCCAGCTTTCCGGTAATGACAGCAGCAGCTGTGGCAGTAGGGCAAATCAAACAGACCATAGTTCCTTCCAGTGCTACACTCCAATATTCATTCAGCGGCAGAAAAAGCAGTAAAGATGCGATTACGACACAAGAAACAAACTGGATAAGCAGCAGCCATACAGTCCAGCGCTGCGGAACAAGTTCCTTTACTTCCACCTTACAGAAGGTCAACAACAGCTGGGCAAAAATAAGAAAAGGAGTGAGCCATGCTATCATTACCTTTACAAGGGGCTTGGCAGGAGCCAGAAAATCGAAGGTCGCAAAGCAAAAATATCCGATAACTCCGGCAAGCATGGCAAGAGGAAGTGTCCAATTTTTTATAAACTGTAACATAAATGTTCTGATTTAACGAACGGCAAAATTACACAAAACCCATAAAACATATTGTATTTTTAATTGTTTTTATAGGCGTTATCTACTGATTAGTTAATTCTTATCTCCTTAAATGAAGACAGAGTACAAAAAAACTATTACCTTTGCAACGAATAAGCCATATGAAAAAGAATACATTCAACATACTTTGCATCATCTGTATCTTACTGATATCCGGCCTGCCCGAGCACGTACAGGGAGCCTCTCAGAAGCAGTTCACCGTAGTCATCGATGCGGGACACGGAGGAAATGACCCCGGAGCAATAGGCAGACGCGGACGCGAAAAGAACATCAACCTGAATGTTGCATTAAAACTGGGTCGGCTCATCGAAAACAACTGCAACAACACGCGAGTCGTTTATACCCGCAAGAAAGATATATTCGTACCGCTGCATACAAGAGCAGAAATAGCAAATAACGCAAAAGCCGACTTATTCATCTCAATACATACCAATTCCGTCGCCTCACAAAGCAGCAAAGTCTGTGGAACGGAAACTTATACGTTAGGACTACACCGCACTCAGGAAAACCTGGAGGTCGCCAAAAAAGAAAACTCGGTAATCCTGATAGAAGATGATTACAAGCAACGTTATGCCGGATTCAACCCTAATTCGGCAGAAAGTTACATTATCTTCGAATTTCTGCAAGATAAGTATATGTCACAAAGTGTCAGTTTCGCAACCATGATACAGCAGCAGTTCCGCCAAAACGCCCGCCGCGCAGACAAAGGAGTGCATCAGGCTGGATTTCTGGTACTTCGGGAAACATCCATGCCCAGCGTATTGATTGAACTTGGATATATCACCAACCCCGGAGAAGAAGCATATCTGCTTTCAGAAAACGGCTCGTCGGCATTGGCACAAAGCATCTATCAAGCGTTCCTCAACTATAAGCAGCGCAGCCAGAAAAGTACCACGTCTGCATTACCAGCCAGCGAACCGGAAGAAGATACTATAACCGAACAGTCGGCACCACAGCAGGAATATGCAGAAACGCTGCCAAGTGAAGAAATGGTTTCAGAACAGGCTTCTGTACAAAAGTCATCTCGACCGACAGAAAAAGCTCAAACAGCCAAGCCTGTATTTAAAATACAGATTCTTACATCCGACAGAGTACTTCCATCGAGAAGCAGACTCTTTAAAGGACTTTCTCCCGTAAGCTATTATAAGGAAAACGGAATCTATAAGTATACCTACGGAGAAGGTACAGACTACAACCGGATACTTCGGCTGAAACGCAATAAAGTAGACAGCAAATTCAAAGATGCTTTTATCATAGCATTCAAGAATGGCGAAAAAATGAATATCAACCAAGCTATCAGAGAATTTAAGAAAAACAGATAACAAAAAAGAATCCAGATAAATATGAGAAAAGAAGTAAAAATAGGTTTTGCAGGAATTGCCGCACTCATCATTCTCTACTGTGGAGTAAATTACCTGAAAGGGGTTAACATGTTCAAACCGGAAAGCTACTATCATGTAGAGTTCACAGACATCAACGGACTTGCACAATCGAGTCCTGTATTTGCCAATGGTTTTAAAGTCGGCATCGTCCGCGACATACAATATAATTACCAGAAACCCGGACACGTAGTGGTTGGTATAGAGATGGATCAGGAAATGAAAATTCCTACCGGAAGTAGCGCCGAACTGATAACCGAAATGCTGGGAACCGTCAAGATGAATCTGCTGCTGAACCATGAAAGCAATACTTATTATAATGAAGGGGACACCTTGCCAGGAACAGCAAATACCGGATTACTGGGAGCAGCCGAAAAAGAATTGCTTCCCAAAGTAGAACAGATGCTGCCTAAATTGGACTCAATCTTAGGCTCACTAAACAAACTGCTTGCCGATCCTGCATTAAGCAAAACTTTGCATAATGCCGAACAACTGACTGCCTCACTGAATGCAACAAGCACACAGTTAAACAAACTGATGGTGACAGATGTTCCTAAACTCACCAGTAATGTAACCGCTATTACAGAGAACCTGAAGACAATCAGCGATAACCTGAAGGATGTTGACTATGCAGCTACTATTGCAAAAGCAGACTCAACACTTCATAATGTATATCTGCTCACCGATAAACTGAACAGAAAAGACAACTCTTTAGGACTGCTGATGAACGATTCCAGCCTATACAACAACCTGAATGCAACGACTGCCAATGCAGCCAGTCTGCTGGAAGATTTAAAGGCACACCCAAAACGTTATGTACACTTCTCGCTCTTCGGAAAAAAAGACAAATAATCTTGCTTATATAGAAATATTCTAAATAGTAAAATAAGGTTATATCATCTTATAAGAAACAATAACTTGCTGATATTCAACACCGGGATATCAGCAAGTTAAAAACAGACAAGAATCATACAAATATATAAATATTTGAGAAACAACTTCTTGCAAACAAGCAAATCACAAAAATTGCCAATCAAAAAGCTTTAGTAAACAATATACTGATTTACAATACATTGCAAGATTAATCAAAAAAGCAAGCAAAAAGAGATTTGTTTTTCTGAAAATTGATTACGAAATTTGCAGCGTAGAAGTTTCGCTTTATTAATAACAGATTAAATATGATTGAGAACAATCAGGCTATTGTATTATGGAAACGTTGCCTAAATTTCATAAAGGATAACGTTAATGCGACAGCCTATAAAACATGGTTCGAACCTGTCGTACCATTAAAATTTGAGGATAAGGCCTTGACAATCGGAGTCCCCAGTCCTTTCTTCTATGAATACTTAGAGGAAAAATATGTGGGACTTTTGCGTGCCGCTATATATAAGGAGATTGGTGAAGGAACAGAGTTGATGTATTCTATCCTTACCGATAAGACAAATCATATAGCCATTGACATGAAAGGGACAGAGCGTTCGTCAGCTTTGCCTCCGCAAACGCCTATACATAATGGTAATAAAGCACCCAGCCTGTTACAAGCTCCGGCTGTACAGGATCTGGATCCACACTTGAACCCGAACTACAATTTCGAAAACTTTATAAAAGGAACAAGCAATGAGTTTTCCAGAACCGTTGCAGAAACAGTAGCACAGAATCCGGCACGTACATTCAACCCGTTGTTTTTGTACGGTCCGTCGGGTGTAGGAAAAACTCACCTTATCAACGCTATAGGTACACGTATCAAGGAATTATATCCAGAAAAGCGTGTGCTCTATGTATCTGCTCATTTGTTTCAGGTACAATACACTGATTCTGTACGCACAAACCACTTTAACGATTTCATCAGTTTCTATCAGACGATTGATGTTCTGATAATCGATGATATTCAAGAGTTTGCGGGAGTTACAAAGACGCAGAATACATTCTTCCATATATTCAACCACTTGCATCAGAACGGCAAGCAATTGATTCTTACATCCGACCGTGCTCCCGTAATGTTGCAGGGTATGGAGGATCGTTTGTTGACTCGTTTCAAATGGGGACTGGTAGCAGAATTGGAAAAACCGGACATCGAATTACGTAAGAATATCCTGCGCGATAAGATTCGCCGTGATGGATTAATCATTCCTGAATCTGTTATTTGCTACATTGCTGAAAACGTAAACGAAAGTGTACGTGAGCTGGAAGGTATCGTAAACTCATTGTTAGTATACTCTATCCAGTTGAAGCGTGAAATAAACCTCGACTTAGCGCAACGCATCGTACGCAAGGCTGTACGCTGTGCTGAGGTGAAACCGCTCACAGTAGATAATATTATCGAAAAGGTATGCAGCCACTACAAGGTAGATGCTTCGACCATCCATACTAAAACGCGTAAACGTGAAGTTGTCCAAGTACGTCAGGTTGCCATGTATCTGGCAAAGAAACATACAGACACTTCTTCATCCAAGATTGGTCAACTCATCGGCAATAAGGATCATGCTACCGTACTTCATGCATGCAAGATTGTAAAAGATCAAGTAGAAGTAGACAAAGCATTCAAGGCTGAAATCGAAGAAATAGAAGCCAGCTTGCATCAGAAATAAAGATGAAACCATTGATACCCGAAGAAAAAGGAAATGTATTACAGCTAAAGATTCACATTCCCAACATTCGGAATTATCATCAAATAAAAATAGAAATCGCCCCCTCTGAAATTCAAATAAAATTTTTGAGAGGGCGATTTTTTATTATCTAAGTTTTCCCCAGACTTGTGCTAAAATACCTGTTTCACTTTTCAACCAACGCAGAACAGAAAAGAGAAATATAAGGATAGAAACTGAGTAATGTTTTTTACTTATCGAATTTCTGTTCTTTCAATGTTTTCTTCAGCATGTCCGACATCACTTCATTATCAGCTTTCCGATAACGGATATCCGTAAAAATCTGAGCTAAAGTTTCAGTGTGATTGATTTCCACAAACTGACGGTTTTCAGGAAGTGATTCTTTATAAGCAAAGATTTCGTCTATATCCTCTGGCGTATAATCGTGATAAACCTCTTCGTGTATAATACCCTTTATCGGCAAACGATCGGGCTGAACAGGAGTTTCATCCGGATAGCCCAACGTAATAGTTGCAACAGGAACAACCAGCTCCGGTAAATGTAAAATCTCTATAATCTGATGAGGATTATAAATAGTAGTACCCAGAAAACAAGTTCCCAGTCCCTTATCCTCCGCAATCGTGCAAAAGTTCTGAGTGACCAGCAACGCATCTGTCATTGCATTCATAAAAGAAAGCAAGTTATCATAACCCGGTTCTGCCTTCCGCTGACGACACCATTTACTGAAGCGATTGAAATCGGCACAGAAAGTCAAGACAACAGGAGCAGAAGTCACCATCGGCTGATTAAAATGAGCAGGCGCCAACTTAGCCTTCATAGCAGGATCACGAGTCACTACCACACTATACAATTGCATATTTCCCATGGTAGCAGCACGAAAAGCAGTTTCGAGCATTTCGTTCAAAAGATCAGCCGGAACGTCCTGAGCCTTGTATTTACGTATCGTACGTCTGTTTTTTATAGAATCCATAATCAATATTTTTAATTTATCTACAAAGATACAAATAAAAAATAAGTATATGCCAATGAAACGCCAACAAACACAAGAATAAAGCATTGTTATTCAAAATAGTAAACTTCGCAAGCACCCACAAATAGCCAAGCAACTAATTACCAAACATTTAAAACATAAAAACGGAAAACTTTTCAGATTGTTGATAACTTCTTCCTGTTTTATTTTGCAAATCAGAAAAACATCTTTAGCTTTGCAGCAGTTTGTTATTGAATAAAAAGCGAAACTATACATATTACAGAATAACGAACTAACATCATTATATAAAAGTGGAAAAACAAACGTACAGCTATGACGAAGCTTACAAGGCCTCGTTACAGTATTTTAATGGGGATGAACTTGCTGCTCGCGTGTGGGTAAACAAGTACGCAGTAAAAGATTCCTTTGGAAACATCTACGAAAAATCTCCTGAGGATATGCATTGGCGTATAGCTAATGAAGTAGCCCGCATTGAGGCAAAATATCCTAATGCACTCAGTTCGGAAGAACTCTTCGGCTTACTCGATCACTTTAAGTACATCGTTCCGCAAGGAAGTCCGATGACGGGTATCGGAAATGATTATCAAGTAGCTTCACTATCCAATTGTTTTGTTATCGGTCTGGAAGGATCGGCCGACTCTTACGGTGCAATCATCCGCATCGATGAAGAGCAAGTACAATTGATGAAACGTCGTGGAGGTGTAGGTCATGACCTTTCACACATCCGTCCGAAAGGTTCTCCGGTCAAGAATTCTGCATTAACTTCTACCGGTCTGGTTCCTTTCATGGAACGTTATTCAAATTCAACTCGTGAAGTTGCTCAAGACGGACGCCGCGGTGCACTGATGCTTAGCGTTTCAATCAAACATCCGGACTCAGAAGCATTCATCGATGCTAAAATGACAGAAGGAAAAGTTACAGGAGCAAATGTTTCTGTCAAGCTGGACGATGAATTCATGCAGGCTGCTGTTGAGAACCGTACCTATACCCAACAGTTCCCGATTGATTCTGAAAATCCTCAAGTAAAGAAGGAAATCGATGCTTCGGCTTTGTGGAAGAAGATTGTACACAACGCATGGAAATCGGCTGAACCCGGTGTATTGTTCTGGGATACCATCATACGCGAATCAGTACCCGACTGCTACGCAGACCTGGGATTCCGCACAGTTTCAACCAATCCTTGTGGTGAAATTCCTTTGTGTCCGTACGACTCCTGCCGTCTGCTGGCCATCAACTTGTACTCGTATGTAGTAAATCCGTTTACTCCGGAAGCTTATTTCGACTTTGAACTGTTCAAGAAACATGTCGGACTGGCACAACGTATCATGGACGACATTATCGATCTGGAACTTGAAAAGATTGAAAAAATCATGGAAAAGATCGATTCAGATCCGGAAAGCGAAGAAGTAAAGGGAACTGAACGTCATCTGTGGGAAAAGATTTATCACAAATCCGGATTAGGACGCCGTACAGGAGTAGGTATCACTGCCGAAGGAGATATGCTTGCAGCCATGGGATTACGCTACGGAACAGAAGAAGCTACCGAATTCTCTGAAAAAGTTCACAAAACCATTGCAATCGAAGCATACCGTTCTTCTGTCAACATGGCAAAAGAACGTGGAGCATTCCAAATATACGACGCAGCACGTGAGGCAAACAATCCGTTTATCAACCGTATAAAAGATGCCGATCCGGAACTGTACGAGGATATGAAGAAATATGGCCGCCGTAACATTGCATGTCTTACCATCGCTCCTACCGGAACAACCAGCTTGATGACTCAAACCACTTCGGGTATCGAACCTGTATTTATGCCGGTATACAAACGCCGCCGCAAAGTAAATCCGAACGATGCCAATGTACATATTGACTTCGTAGACGAAACAGGAGATGCTTTTGAAGAATACGTGGTATTCCATCACAAGTTCCTCACTTGGATGAAAATCAACGGATATGATCCAGACAAGCATTATACACAAGAAGAAATAGACGAACTGGTTGCCAAATCTCCTTATTATAAAGCAACATCAAACGATGTAGACTGGCTGATGAAGGTCAAGATGCAGGGACGTATTCAGAAATGGGTAGACCATTCTATCAGCGTTACCATCAACTTGCCGAATTCTGTCGACGAAGAGCTGGTAAACCGTCTGTATGTAGAAGCATGGCGCTCGGGATGTAAAGGCTGTACCGTATATCGCGACGGCTCACGTGCGGGAGTTCTTATCTCTACACAGAAGAAAAAAGACACTCCGAAAGAAGATGACTGCCACTGCAAACCACCTCAGATAACAGAAGTACGTCCGCGTGTACTCGAAGCAGATGTTGTCCGTTTCCAGAACAACAAAGAAAAATGGGTAGCTTTCGTCGGACTGCTGGACGGTCATCCATATGAAATATTCACCGGTCTGCAAGACGACGAAGAAGGTATCGTACTGCCAAAATCTGTTACTTCAGGACGTATCATCAAGAGTTACGACGAAGACGGAACCAAACACTACGACTTCCAGTTCGAGAACAAGCGAGGCTACAAGATGACTATCGAAGGTTTGTCCGAGAAGTTCAACAAGGAATACTGGAACTATGCCAAGCTGATATCGGGTGTATTACGTTACCGTATGCCTATCGAACAGGTTATCAAGCTGGTTAGCTCACTGCAGCTCGACAGCGAAAACATCAACACTTGGAAGAACGGTGTACAGCGTGCACTGAAGAAATATGTACAAGACGGAACCGAAGCCAAAGGAATGAAATGTCCTAACTGTGGACACGAAACCTTGGTTTACCAGGAAGGCTGCCTGATTTGTAAGACTTGCGGAACATCTCGTTGCGGATAATCCTATGAAACCGACAGCAAACATGTATATCCACCTGAAAGGCCTGAAACTGTATGCTTATCACGGTGTGCTTCCTCAGGAAAATCAGGTGGGTGCAGAATACACCATCGACTTGCGCTTGAAGACAGACTTCACACAAGCGGCGGAAACCGACCGACTGGAAGGTACCGTCAACTATGCGGAAGTGTTCAGTGCCGTGAAAAAGGAGATGGGTATTCCTTCCCAACTACTGGAACATGTAACATGGAGAATAGCCAGGAGGCTGCTGGACGATTTTCCAACAATCAGCGAAGTCAATATCGCTCTTTACAAGCAGAATCCTCCGATGGGAGCCGACTGCTCTCAAGTTGGCATCGAGGCCACTTACCTCAGATAAGAAAAAACAAGCTCCGGATGGTGAAAATAATCCTATCGATTACCAGTCACCCATCCGGAGCTTGTTTTATTTATCAATATATCACGAAGTATCAGTTGTATGCCTTCAGTTCTCACCATACAGCTTAAACAACCTATTCCTCCTAAAGCCTGCTTAGCCTTTATCGGAAAGCAAGGTTACTTTATCTATTCGTCCAGACGATTCAGAAAAAACCTCTGCACGTTTTCGGAAATTTTGTACAAATAAAAATTTTTTTTGTACAAAAAATAGCCGTAATACGGGCACCTTCTTGGGGAAATAACACCACTTTTCCAAAAAACTTCCCGAACATCTGTTATAACAAGATCTGAGAAATTTTCATAACCTACTACATACCTCTTGTTATCTCATAATCCTTTCCAGCCTCCGTCGTCAAATCGTACTCATATACTTTGGGAATGACAGGATACTGCGGATTGATTTCCTCCGATACCAGCGGTTCCTTTATCTCAGCCTGTACGAACAATGGATTAGGATTCTTGCCCGATGCAGGTTTCAGCCCCTCTCCTTTCAGTGGAACATACGAACGCAGACGCAAGTTGCCACCCAGACGGGAATGTATTCTGGCTGTATTCAACTGAACGCCATTCCAGTCCATATCGACTACAAAACCGCCACGAGCCACCAAACCCTTCACTTTTCCCTCGGCCCATTCATCCGGCAGAGCAGGAAGCAAGTGCACAGCTCCATCGTGACTCTGCAACAACATTTCCGCTACTCCGGCAGTAAATCCAAAATTTCCATCTATCTGAAAAGGAGGATGTGCATCAAACAGATTGGGATAAGTTCGACCTTCCGGATATTTATCCTTCACCTCATCGCTCGGAAGCAATACCAGCAGATTGGAAATCATCTTATATGCATGGTTGCCATCGAGTAAACGTGCCCACAAGTTAATCTTCCATCCGATAGACCATCCCGTAGCCTTGTCGCCACGTTGCAGCAAGGTATTTTTAACAGCCTGAAAAAGCAACGGATGAGTGAACGGAGAAATCTGATTGCTGGGGAACAGGCCATAAGCATGTGATACATGCCGATGCCCGTCTTTAGGATCATCCAAGTCTTCCAGCCATTCCTGCAACTGGTTATACCGCCCTATCTGCATCGGAGGCATTTCAGAAATCAATGTTCGCAACGAATCGCGATAACCTTCCGAAAGCCCCAAAACTTCGGAAGCATTGAGCGTATTGTTCAATACATCGAAAATAATCTGATTATCCATTGTGCAGCCTGATACGATAGTAGAAGCTTTTTCGGCATCCTCTCCTTTGGGACCATGTTCGGGCGACATGGAAGGAGCCGTTACTTTCCATCCATACTTAGGGTGAGGTATCATATAGTCCAGGAAGAAATCGGCTGCCCCTTTCATGGCAGGATAAACCTGCTTTAAGAAGCTCTTGTCGCCGGTATATAAATAATGCTGCCACAAGTGAGTCGTCAGCCAGGCACCTCCTACAGGCCATGTACCGTAAAAAGCCTTGTCCACCGGACCAGTTGCCCTCCAGATATCCGTATTATGATGAGCCACCCACCCGCTGCATCCATACATCGTGTGTGCCGTTTCACGTCCGGTCACAGCCAAATCTTGTATCAGACTGAACAGAGGTTCGTGGGTTTCCGACAGATTGGTAACCTCTGCCGGCCAGTAATTCATCTCGGTATTGATATTGATTGTATATTTTCCATCCCAAGGAGCGTTCAACTGATCGTTCCATATACCTTGTAAGTTGGCAGGCTGTCCTCCCGGCTGCGAAGAAGAAATCAACAGATAACGGCCATACTGAAACATCAGTGCTGCCAATGCCGGATCGTGTCCCTGACTGAAGCTGGCAACACGCTTGACGGTTTCCTGCCTGGACGCTTCTGTATCTTCGTCCCCGAGCGACAAGGAAACTCTATCGAACTGCGACTGATAATAATCGACATGAGCTTTCAGTGCCGAAGGATAATCGTGCTTCAGAGCAGCGGTCAGCAGGGCCGAAGCCTTTTTACTTTCATTACCAGTGACATCGTGATAATTGATAAAATTGGTTGCCGCCGCAATATATAGAGTAGCCGATGTAGCATGCTCTACAGAAATAGCCTCATCCGTCAGACTGACCTTGCCTCCTTCGGCTACCACCTGACTTTGAGTTTCAATTTCTATCACTCCCTTCACTCCCTCATGGTCACCTCCTTTGCCGCGGAGAACCAGCTTTTTTCCCTGCTTTCTTACCGTACTTTGCAGCGGAGAAGTATAACCAACCTTAAAATTCAGTTTGCCCGGCCGGTCGGCTGTGAAACGGACAATAATCACACGGTCGGGAAAAGAGGCAAACACCTCACGCTGGAAATTTACTCCGTCCACCTGATAACGAGTTGTTGCCACAGCCCTTTCCAAATCGAGGTCACGATAGTAATCTACTGCCTTCTCATGCCCCGGTGTTTCAATTACCAGACTTCCGATTGTCTGATAAGGCATACCGTTCCGCCCCGTATAAAATGTCTGGTCAATCAAGTTCTGCGCGTCCATTGTCTTTCCCGAAAAGATCAGCTTGCGTACTTCATTCAGACTCTCCAACGCCTTCGGATTGTCGTTTCTGTACGGTCCGCCTCCCCAAAGCGTTTCTCCATTCAACTGCAATTCCTCGTGCGATGTACCTCCATACACCATTGCCCCCATCGAAGAATTTCCTATGGGCAATGCCTCTACCCACGTTTTTGCCGGTTGCTGATACCACAGCTTCAAATTTTGTGCTTGCACCGGAAACATGATGCAGATACATGTTCCTACTAATAACAAATGTTTTTTCATATAAGATTCAGTTACTGTATTTACGACAATAAAGGTAACGAAAAGATTACTGGCATACAACCCTTTCAGTACTTTTATATACCCGCTAAAACACAATAAAAAACTGTCCACGTTTACGCTTTTCCAAACGAAAACCCAGACAGTTTCTTGTGCTGAATGCAAACAGTTATCAAAAAGAAATCTTATCGCTCCGTTATAGGAACATACCCGACTTCCTCAAGCACGTTCTTGTATGCCGGACGAATGATACGACGTCCCTCGAAATTCAATTCCTCGATGCGGTGTGCCGTCCATCCTACGATACGTGCCATGGCAAAGAGCGGCGTATAAATCTCCATCGGAAGACCCATCATCTCGTAGATAAATCCTGAATAGAAGTCGACGTTCGAACAAACCTGTTTCTTCGTCCCTTTCACTTTCTTGAAACATTCTATGGCACGCTGCTCCAGCAGTTCGAGGAAAGCGAATTCTTTTTCGCATCCCTTCTCGGCAACCAGTTCGCTTGCGAGCTCTTTCAGAAGTACAGCACGGGGGTCGGAAATGGTATAAACGGCATGTCCGATACCATAAATCAGCCCACTGCCGTCGTATGCCTCCTTACGTAACATACGCATCAGGTACGTATCTATTTCATCTACGTTCGTCCAGTCGGAGATAACTTCCTTCAGGTGATGGAACATCTTGACAACTTGTATATTCGCACCGCCATGCAAAGGACCTTTCAACGAGCCGATGCCTGCCGCAATGCTGGAGTAAGTATCTGTACGGGTAGAGCTGGTTACACGTACCGTAAAGGTTGAGTTGTTACCACCACCGTGTTCTGCCTGAAGTACCAGCAGCAAATCGAGCATACGAGCCTCCAGCGGCGTATAGTCCTTCTTTATCATGTAAAGGAAGTTCTCGGCTATCGACAGGTTTTCGTGCGGATGACGGATATGAAGCGAACGTCCGTGAATACTGTGACGATAAATACTGTACGCATAAGCAATGATAGTAGGAAACTTTGATATCAGTTCGATGGACTGACGCATCAGGTTATCGCGTGAGATATCGTCCGGATTCGGATCGAAGGTATACATTTCGAGCACACTTCGTGCCAGGATGTTCATAATGTTCTGTCCCTCCAAGTCGATGATATTCATGGTCGTCTTCTTGTCGAGCGGCATATTGTCGTTTATCAGCTCCTTGAAAGCCTCCAGTTGTTCGCTGTCGGGCAGTTCTCCCGAAAGCAGCAGATAAGCAACTTCCTCGAAGCCGAAACGTTTTTCTCTCAGCAGGGCGTGGGCAATATCGTCCAGATCATACCCTCTGTAAAACAGTTTTCCGGGAATAGGCTTCAAGCCATCTTCCGTACGTTCATATCCTACAACGTTACCAATCTTGGTCAGTCCCACGAGAACACCCGTTCCGTCTTCATTACGCAATCCGCGCTTCACGTTGTATTTCGTAAAAAGCTCATTGTCTATCCGGCATGCCTGTTTGGCACACTCCGAAAGTTTATATACGATGTATTCTTTTTTCATGTCTTGATACGCTCTTGATTATAATGATTCTAACACACGCTGTCCGAACTCTTTCGTACCCAAAGCTTTTCCTTCGGGCATGAAGCGTGCCAGATCGGACGTTGCTTCTCCCGCCTCAAACAGTTGTTCCAGAGCATTGGTTATGAGGGTAGCAGCTTCTTTCCATCCCAGATATTCCAGCATCATGACAGACGACAGCAACAACGAGCAGGGATTCACCACATTCTTTCCGGCAATATCGGGGGCCGTACCGTGAGTAGCCTCGAAAATGGCATGTCCCGTCAGGTAATTGATATTGGCTCCCGGAGCGATTCCGATGCCACCTACCATAGCAGCCAACTGGTCGGATATATAATCTCCGTTCAGGTTCAGGGTGGCAATAACCGAATATTCTTCCGGAATAAGCAGCGTATTCTGCAAGAAAGCATCGGCAATGCAATCCTTGATGATAACTTTTCCTGTATTCATCGCATCGGCCAGTGCAGCTTTTGCTGATTCTTCGCCCAAATCCTTCTTCAACTGATTGTACTGGTTCATCGTAAACGTACGGTCGGCAAACTCCGTTTCTGCCACTTCGTACCCCCAGCGCTTGAAACCTCCTTCGGTAAACTTCATGATGTTTCCTTTGTGCACCAGTGTAACCGACGGCAGTTTATGCTGCAACGCATACAAAATAGCCGCACGTACCAGACGTTTGGTCCCTTCTACCGAAACAGGCTTTACCCCGAACGATGAAGTTTCGGGGAAACGTACCTTCTTCACGCCCATTTCATCGCGCAGGAAAGCATAAAATTTCTGCGCTTCGGGAGTACCCTGTTCCCATTCGATACCGGCATAAATATCTTCTGTATTCTCACGGAAAATATGCATATCTACTTTTTCCGGTTCCTTGACGGGAGAAACGACTCCACGGAACCAGCGTACCGGACGCAGGCAGACATACAAGTCGAGCGTCTGACGCAAAGCAACATTCAGCGAACGGATTCCTCCACCTACCGGTGTAGTAAGCGGTCCCTTAATACCTATCAGATACTCGCGGAAAGCATCCATCGTAGCTTCCGGCAACCATTCACCAGTCTGTGCAAAAGCTTTTCCACCTGCCAGCACTTCTTTCCATTCGATGGAGCGTTTACCGCTGTAAGCCAGCTTAACGGCTTCGTTTACAATCTGCTGACATACAGGAGTTATCTCAGCTCCTACTCCATCACCTTCTATAAAAGGAACTGTTACACAGTCGGGCACTACCAGCCGACCATCTTGCATATAGACTTTACTCATAATCTTTTTTATTGTTTTTTGAATGTATTCAGGGCACACCCTGCTTTAAACCAACCGATCTGCATCTCATTGTACGTATGCGATGCGAGGAATGAATCTTCTGTTCCGTCTTCATGTTTCACGATTACCTGCAACGGTTTTCCCGGAGCAAAGCTATCCAGTCCTACTACCGAGATGAGATCGTGTTCTTGTATCTTGTCGTAATCGTCTTTATTTACAAAGGTAAGTGCCAGCATACCTTGCTTCTTCAGGTTTGTTTCGTGAATGCGGGCAAAACTCTTGGCAAGAATTACGCGCACATTCAGGAAGCGAGGTTCCATAGCTGCATGTTCACGACTCGAACCTTCTCCGTAGTTTTCCTCTGCCACTACAATAGAAGGAATGCCTTTTGCCTTATATTGCTTTGCCACACTCGAAACGGCTTCATACTCGCCCGTCAGTCTGTTCCACACACTATTGGTCTTGCCATTGAATGCGTTTACAGCTCCCATCAGCATGTTGTCGGAAATGTTTTCCAGATGTCCGCGAAAACGGAGCCACGGTCCCGCCATCGAGATATGGTCGGTAGTACATTTGCCCTGTGTCTTAATCAACAACGGCATATCTGTCAGGTCCTTTCCATCCCAAGCCGCAAAAGGAGCCAGTTTCTGTAAGCGCTTCGAATCGGGAGCAATCGAAACTTCTATATTCTTGCCGTCGGCAGCCGGAGCTACATATCCGTTGTCGTCTACCGTAAATCCCTTATCCGGCAGCGTTTCTCCTACAGGTGCATCCAGCTTGACCAGCTCACCTTTTTCATTAGTCAACGAATCGGTCAGCGGATTGAAGCACAAATCACCGGCAATAGCCAGCGCCATAGCCAGTTCCGGCGAAGCTACAAAGGCATGCGTATTCGGGTTTCCGTCGGCACGCTTGGCAAAATTCCGGTTAAACGAAGTCACGATGGAATTGGCGCGCAGCGGATCATCCGTCACACGTTTCCACTGCCCGATGCACGGACCGCAGGCGTTTGTCATAATCACACCACCTACCGCCTCGAAATCGGCTATCATTCCGTCACGTTTCGCCGTACAGTAAATCTGTTCCGAGCCCGGATTGATGATAAGCTGGGCAGCCATTTTCAACCCTTTAGCTTTCACCTGACGTGCCAGCGAAGCAGCACGGCTTAAATCCTGATACGAAGAATTTGTACACGAGCCTATCAGCCCCACTTCCATACGCTGCGGATAACCGTTTGTACGTACTTTTTCCGCAAATTCCGATATCGGGCATGCCGCATCGGGCGTAAACGGCCCATTGATATAAGGTTCCAGTGCAGACAAGTCGATATCGATAACCTTATCATAATAGCTTTCCGGATGAGCTTCTACTTCTGCATCAGCCTTCAGATACAGCGCATTACCCGAAGCCATCGTTGCCACTTCCTTACGTCCTGTAGCACACAGATACTTTTCCATTTCCGCATCATAAGGGAAAATAGAAGTCGTAGCTCCCACCTCGGCACCCATATTACAGATAGTTGCCTTTCCGGTAGCAGACAGAGAAGCCGTTCCTTCTCCAAAATATTCTATAATGGCGTTGGTAGCTCCTTTTACGGTAAGCATACCCGCCAGTTTCAATATGACATCTTTCGGCGAAGCCCAACCATTCAGCTTACCTTTCAGACGCACACCGATAAGCTTCGGCATTTTCAGCTCCCACTCCATACCGGTCATCACATCTACAGCATCAGCTCCTCCTACCCCAATGGCAATCATACCCAGACCACCGGCATTAGGAGTATGTGAATCGGTTCCTACAATCATTCCTCCCGGAAACGCATAATTCTCCAAAACAACCTGATGAATGATACCCGCCCCCGGTTTCCAGAAACCAATATTATATTTGGAGGCAACACTCTTCAAAAAGCTATATACCTCTTTGTTCGTCTCTTCGGCTACAGGCAAATCCTCTTTCACTCCGCGATATGCCTGAATGAGATGGTCGCAATGTACCGTAGCAGGAACCGCAGAACTATCCTTTCCTGAGTTCATGAACTGCAACAATGCCATTTGTGCCGTAGCATCCTGCATGGCAACCCTGTCCGGACGAAAGTTTACATAATCTTCTCCACGACGGAAAGCGGCAGCTGTGCCCGCATCATACAAATGAGCATAAAGTATTTTCTCTGCCAATGTCATGGCCTTTCCCAGTTTTACACGCGCCGCATCTACATGCACTGCATACGATGCATAAAAGCGTTTCAGCATCTCAATGTCGTAAACCATTCTGTATTCCTTTCTTTTTTACCTTATTTCTATGTCACAAACATATAGAAAATATTTTCAATAATCAATAAAAATAGAATAAAATCATTCATTTTGACAGAAAAGTACACAATATTGCATAATTATAACATAAAATAAGCAATCAATGCCGGGTAAATATTCGACAGTAAAAGTACATCATCGGGAAATGGCGTCCTCCCGTTCTGAAAAAATAAAATCTACGAACACACAGACTTCACAGATAATCACTATCTTTGCCTGTGAATCATTAGGATAGATTATATGAGCAAACTGAAAAAAGCATGGGAATACATCCGTCGGCATAAATATCTCATTACGATACTTGCCTTTTTGCTGATAATCGGTGTATTGGATGAAGAAAACAGTCTGATACAGCGCTTTTCGCACTGGCGTGAGATTCGTACACTCAATACTGAAATCGAACATTACCGCAAGCAGTACGAAAGGGATAGCCGTGAACTGAAAGAACTGACTTCCAATCCGGAGGAACTGGAAAAAGTTGCCCGCGAAAAGTATCTGATGAAGAAAGAAAACGAGGATATTTATATTTTTGAAGAAGATTTGAAAAAGAACAAGGATGAGTAAATACTATTCTGTCATAGCTATCGTAGGGGCGATAGTTTTATTATTGGGAGCAGCGTTACAGATAACCAAACTGGTATGGGCTCCGTATTTTTATCTAATAGGTGCCATTATGTTTGCTTATGTACAGGTCATGAGCGGCTACGAAGGTAAAAACATCGTTATCCGCCGCTTACGTCGCCAGCAAATTATCGGAGCCATCCTGCTGGTGGTAGCCGGAGTGATGATGATACTCTGGAAACGAAACGAGTGGGTTGCATGTCTGACAATTGCAGCCGTACTGGAACTGTATACAGCTTTCCGCATACCTCAGGAAGAAGAGAAAGAAAAGAAACATTAATATACAAAGAAAAACGCCGGGACAAATCATTCAATTCGTCCCGGCGTTTTTTTTATCTCTCGCCACGTTTTCTTTATTTCATTACCATGTTTTTTTAAGAACATGTATCATGTCAACGCACGATAGTCATTTCGTCTATCAGATGCTTGGCACCGGCATATTTATCGATGACAAACAATACATAGCGAATATCGACACAGGCAGCACGCTGCAACTGCGGATTATAGGCAATATCGCCGGTCAGACCTTCATACCTGAGTTCGGGATAAGTTTAGAATAAGGCCAGTTGTTTTGAGTCCTCAATATAGTATCCTTGCAATGCATCCGGTTTGTTTTCAAAGAAACAATAA
>NZ_DBMACV010000068.1:0-19031 GCF_057861905.1 Phocaeicola sp.
TGAAAAATCTGGTAAAGAAGTAAAACATTTCAATAATACTCTAAACTATAAAGTAATGACCAAACAAGAGTCAAAAATCGAACTAAGCTATTTAACATCAATTCATCGCAATGAAACATATGGTAATTATGTAGTAGAATATGAAGAGCATTCGGATCTTACTGCAAAACCATTAAAAAAGCAATTACTCAATAAATGTCAACAAAACATATTCTTATAAATGGTGATAGTCGTAATATGTCACAGATTAAAGATGAATCAGTGCAACTAATTGTGACATCTCCTCCCTATTGGCAACTAAAAGATTATGGTATTAATAATCAGATTGGATTCTATAATACATACGAAGACTACATTAACAATCTAAATCTTGTATGGAAAGAGTGTTATCGCATTTTAAAACCTGGATGTCGATTATGTATCAATGTCGGTGATCAATTTGCTCGATCCGTCTATTACGGACGCTATAAAGTAATTCCAATTCATTCTGAAATAATACGATTCTGCGAAGCTCTCAGCTTTGATTATATGGGTAGTATTATATGGCAAAAACCAACATCGATGCATACAACTGGTGGGGAAAAAATAATGGGTAGCTATCCTTATCCTTGTGGAGGTATAGTCAAGATAGACTTTGAATACATTTTACTCTTCAAAAAGCAAGGTAAGATGCTATCTCCATCAAAAGAAATAAAGGAAGCTTCTATCCTATCCATCCAAGAATGGAATAAATATTTCTCAGCACATTGGAACTTTAATGGAGCAAAGCAGAATAGGCATATAGCTGTCTTTCCTGAAGAACTTCCTAAGCGACTTATTAAAATGTACTCGTTCATAGGTGATACTATTTGTGATCCCTTTATGGGCAGTGGCACAACAGCTTTAGCCTCAGGTAATCTCGGCCGAAACTCTATTGGCTATGAACTTAATAAAAATTTTAGAGTCTTTTATAAAGAAAAAGTTATTGATAGTTGTACAGACAAGAATTGCTCTTATTTTTTTTGGAAGATACATCTATAATAAATTTGCAAAAGTCTATTAATGAACTTCCATATCGATTTGTTGATATTCATAGAATGAATAGACAAGTTGATGTAAAAGTTCACACATATGGTTCAAAATTTGAGATTGATGCTACAGTTCAAAATGATATTAAGAATAATTTGGATCTTATAGATTCAAATTCAATTATAGAACCTACAGTTCTTATTAATCATGCAAGAAGTAGCTTGAAGAAACTAATGATCGAAAAGGGTATATGCTATCTTCGTGCTGGTGACTCTAAAGGATCTGTTTTAGTAACTTCAGGTTTTGAACGTATGCAATATGTATTGCTTCATACAAATGGTGATGACGCACATTTATTTAAACTAAAAAATAAGGGAAAATTCAATATTTGGACTAAAGAAGATCTCGAAAAAATTGGCTTTTTACCAAAACATGCCTCTTATTACGTTGTACTTCAATTTGATAATTCCAAAGAATTTAACTGCCGTAAAAGGCTAAAGACCAATGGAAAAGATAATATATTTAAAGCAAGGATTGCTGAAATGAAAGAAATAAGATAGAGAGAATTCTAACTTGAATTCTCCCCATCAATCTTATTGAGATACTCAAGTTCTTTGTATCATTTATATTTATGTAAATAACGAACTTTTGTACGTTCCTTTATACTATTCCATATATCTGATGCAGTGGGTTCAATCAGAGCATTATCGGGAAGTTTGTATTTGATACCTTCTTTCATTAAATCATACAAAACTATAGGACAAGTAAAATGCTCTTGTTTATGTTTATTACCATAAGATGAACTTTTTATTTGTAGAGGATAAAACTTAAGATTTTTTAAATCAATTACATACCCATCAATTCCTTGTTTTTCATCTTCCATAGATCCCAATATCCATGTTAATTGATTTTTTTGGGCAATGTCCTTTAATATCAACTCTTGAGCTTCAAGGCCACAATATGTTTTTTGATAAACAAGATTTTTAACCAATTACGAACATCGTCTTCAGTAAGTAAGTTTATATTATTCTTTACTTCATCGATTTTTTGTATAATATCTTTTACACCTTGCTCAATGCCAGCCATTTGTACCGTTTCAAACTTTTTGTTCTTCCCTTTTCCCCTCAATATCTGAATGTCTTTACCTTCCATCTTTCGGTGGTAAGCTATCCAATCATCAAGATTTCCATCTGCTATTTCTTCTCGAAACTGTTTTATTAACTCTGAAACTTGACCAACATTCTCTGCTTTAGAACCACCTGCCCAACCATTAACATTATTGATGAATCCTGAGGTATAGATAGGAAGTTTTGGAATAGTATTAATTTCAAAAAGGTTTTGTCCTTCTTTGTAGTTTATATCAGGAATTACAATTCTCTTTTTTCTTATCATACTTTAAAAGTCAGTTGGATTATATTCAATGGCAATACCATCTTTTTTCTTATCATAATATACTACAGGTACATCTATTATTTCAGATAATCGGGTCTCAAGCTTGTATGTAGTAGGTTTTATTTGAAGAGGTTTATCCCCAATGAAACCATCAATACCTTGAGATTCCTCTTCCGCATTAGCTTCTCTCCATTCTTTATGTAACTGATTCGCAATTGCGGAAATGATTGCAGTCTGAAATTTCAAACCACAATAGGTCTTACCATAGACAAGATCTTTTACCCAATTTTCTACCATTTCTTTAGTAATAGTATTGAAAGCCGTTTTCATTGTTTCATACATGCTTCAAATTTTATCCGTAGCATCACTAACAGCATTAGGATAACGAGTAGTATACCATTTAATCCAGTCGCTAATTGTTTTGCCATCAAATTCTTTAATAAGTTCAGACATCTGTCCAACAACCTTAGGACGAGTACCTCCTGCATTGCTATTGACTAAGTTGATTACCTGCGTGACATATTTAGGGAACTGGTATTGAGGGGCATTAGACAACTCGGCAACCTCATCGTTCGAAAGTTTGAATTTTTTCATTATCAATTATATAATTAGTTATTTGAATAATTCGATTACGTGAACTCCTAAGCCATTTGCTATCTTATGAATACAAACAAGCGAAGGGTTACGTTCAAGTCTTTCTACCATACCAATATAAGTACGATGTAGTCCCGATTTTTCTGCAAGCTTCTCCTGAGAGATACCTTGAGCTTCACGAAGTGTTCTAACTCGTTGAGCAAACATTTTTAAATATTCAATGTCTTCCACGTTATACATATTAATGTCTTTGTATAATAAGATAAGCTTATGTCAACAGACAATTGTATGTTAAGGCGCTACAATCGACCTTCCACTTATAATATTTTTTAATCTTATTAACATTAGAATAGATTTATCATCATTTTCTGATTCATGATTAACAATCTTATTTTTTGATAATCATAAATCTTTTATGAATCTATTCTCAGGCCAAAAATATTAGCTACATTTGTGTCTAATAGTAGATAAATTCTGATCTTATGAACCGCAAATTACTATCCGTTGCCGTATTTCTGACGCTCATGCTGACTTCTTTGTTGGCTGGACATCACAACTATTGTACTGCCAGAAATGAAATAACAGCCGATTTGAATCAGGCACTGGCACAGACACTTAAAGAGAATAAGGATTATATCATTACACAAGATACGATAAAGACTTACAAACACCTTCGTCAGACTTCGGGCGGACAGGTACTGATTGCGGTTTCCGACGAACGTTTTTGCCACCATCTGAAGAATAAACGGTTGCAGAAAACGGCATTTATTACTTTCGATGTGGTAGACAATCGTTATCGGAACCAATCACCGGATGGGCATGTTATTTGCAGCGACACACTGATGGTGCGTGACAAGCATGCGGGAGAAATACTTGCACTGAAGGGATATGCCCGCTTGTCGGCCGCCAGCGTGTTCGGCATGTCGGATCAGCGTATTCCGGCAGCCTGCATGATTTCTGCTTTCCTTTGGGCGATGCTGTCGTGGCTCTATCTGAGAAAGAAACAGGAAGAGCCGGAAGTTGTTACCGGTTTCGGGGGACTGGTTTATTCAGAAGCGGACCGGCGGTTTTATACAACGGCACACACTCCTATCCGCTTTACTCCCATGCAACAGCAGCTCATGCTGTTATTTTGGAATGCACCGTCACATTCATTGACTAAAGAAGCTATCTGCACAGCACTCTGGCCCAAGAAAGAGGATGCCAATGACACGCTTTACACGCTTATTCGCAGGCTAAAGCCGATAGTAGAAGAGCATACAGATCTGAAAATCGTGGCAGATAGAGGTCGGAATTATTCACTGGAAATCAATAAGGTAGAAAACTGACATCGAAATGTCAGGCAAATGTCAGTGTTTGTTCTGGCAGTAGTCTGACTCAACCCTCTACATTTGTTTCCGAAACATCAAAACAGAAACAAATGGAATGGTTAACAAATCAGTTTCAAGGTAATGCCTCTGCGGAGCATTCCTTGGTATATGGTATCAGTCGGACTGCCCGGAAAGGCTGTGTCTGCATCACGTTCATATTTTTTTCGCTTACCGTATCTGCACAGACTACTGATCAGAGTATTGAACTTGGGGAAGTAGAAGTAAAAGCTGCACGGATTGTATATAAAACAGACGGCTTATTGCTCTACCCTTCCGATGCTCAGAAAGAAGCATCCAGCTCGGGGTATAGTGTCTTGCAAAAGCTTAGTCTGCCCAATATTCGTATCGATGAAGATGCCCGTAGTATATCTGCTATCGACAATAAAGGAAGCGTACAATTGCGCATCAATGGCATTATTGTAGATCAGGCGGAAATGTTGTCGCTCGATCCGAAAAGTATTCTCAAGATTGATTTCATCGATAATCCCGGTGTGCGTTACGGTGAGGGAATCGCTTACGTTATCGATATCACGACACGGCGTGCAAGCAGTGGATATACGGTTGGTACATCCCTAAGCCAGTCGCTGAATGCCAAAAACGGAAACTATACGGTTTATGGTAAGTGGAATACGGGGAAAAGCGAATTTTCGTTGAACTACGACTTCGGATATAAGGATTTCGAAGGAGACCGGATGGAGGAAACAGCTTATTATCACTTGAATGATGGTTCAGTCTATACCATTCAGCGTAACGATATCGCTTCACGCAGCCGGTATTTTAATAATAGTGTGAAGCTGACTTACAATCTGGCTGATTCTACACGTTATGTGTTTCAGGCATCGCTAAGCGGCGATTTCAATCACGTGCCGGGCGACTTCAACCGGAAAAATGTAGTGGACGGGACGAATGAGTACGTCGCTACCCAGCAAGACAACAGCCGGACGGGAAGTCCGGTACTCGACCTTTATTATTTCCAGCAGTTCACCCCCCGACAGTCGGTCACGCTGAATGCTGTAGGTACCTATATCGATACAAATTCTTCTACCAGTTACGATGAAGGCTCTCCTTACCGGTACAATGTAGATGGTAAGACCTATTCGCTGTTGAGCGAAGCAATTTACGAAAACAAGCTGAAGCCTTTTACCCTTACCGCCGGTATCAATTACAGCCAGAAGTACACGAACAATGCATATACGGGAGATGTTTCTTCACTCACCCTGATGCACAACAATCGCCTCTATCTGTTTTCTGAGATAAAAGGCTATTGGGGCAAATTGCGTTATTCGGCAGGCGTAGGCGCAAGCTACCTGCACTACCGTCAACAAGAACATACATACGACTACTGGACGTTTTGTCCGAAGGCGGCACTGAGCTACGATTTTACCAATGCCCTGCAAGTAAGCTATAATTTCCAGTCGAACGAGCGTACTTCCCGCATAGCCATGATCAGCGATGCCATGATTCGTACCAACAGCATGGAATGGACTGCCGGAAGTCCTGACCTCAAGCCTAACAGAGAAACATATCACACTCTCAGACTATCATACTCCAATGCTCGCCTGCAAGCATACATCGAAGGCTTTTATAAACTATGTCATCGCCCGAACATGGCGGTGTACGAACGGACGGCAGACGATCAGTTTATCTATACCCAGCGTAACCAAAAAGAAATCGATGTCTTGCAGACGTCAGGATATGCCAACTACTGGCTGCTGCCCGAGAAACTTTCCGTAGCCTTATATGGCGGACTGTTCCGCTGCTTCAATTTCGGGTATGACTATACTCACTGCTATACTTCTTATTTCCTGACGGGAAATGTTCAGGCTTATTTGGGGAACTTTTCGCTTCAGGCGTATGCCGACAACGGATGGCGCTTTCTGGAAGGAGAAACCAAGGGATACAACGGAAGCAGCATTGTGCTGAAAGGTTCCTATCAGTACAAATCCTGCCAGTTTGCCCTTGCCTGGCAGTTGCCTTTGATACAGCGGTATAAGATGTTCGAAACAGATATCTTGAACCGTAATCTTCAGAAATCGACAGCTCTTTACAGTACGGACATCTGCAACCTCGTCAGTCTGACTGTAACCTGGCGACTGCACAAAGGACGTAAATACCGGGCGGTCAACAAATCCATTCAGCTGAAAGACAGCGATACGGGAATTATTCAGTGAAAGATTAAAAGTGAAATCTCACTCCGACATTGAAGTAAAAGCAGAGTTACTATTTCTATTTTCCTAAAAAATATCCTAAAAGGGATCATCCGTATATAGTATATGTCCGATATGATTATATTTGTATAAATCTTAATTAAAGAATTACACGTATGAGGTATGTATTATTCTTTCTGCTTCTACATTGTGCGGTATTAACCAGTAGCGCAAAAGAGTACAAGTCTGACTCTCTTGTTTATTCATCTATAAATAGGAAAGAAATGAAGCTCCAACAGAAATATGAACAAACGGCTTACTGGGAAAGATATAAAAAGCTCAAAAGATATGCTTTTGGTACGCTTGGATTAGGTGTTTGTGGAACAGTTGTCGGCTGGATTGGAGAAATTAGTAACACTGCATATACTAACAGCAATTGGAAGAATGATGGCAAAGCGTGGGATATTATTTTAGGTGTAGGTATAGGCCTAACTATTTCCAGCATTCCTTTATTCGTTGTATCACATAAAAATAAAAGAAAAGCCAAAGAAGCTTTCGAGTTGTCATTGAAGGGTTCGAATGTATCTTCGATGTTTCCCAATGGAATGGAAAAAATGCAGCCTGCATTAGGTGTTTGTATAAGTTTCTGAATTGATTATTTTATTTATTCTTGTAAGATAACAACATGGATTATATTTTTTATAGTTCAGCCCTGAATCATTTTGATTGCCCCTTGTGTTAATTTGACAAAATGTTTTTTTTACCGTATTTTGCGAGATAATTCCGAGCTTCCATCTTGGCTGGCATGAAATATAAGATTCTCAAGCGTTTGGGTTTTATCAGCAGGATAGCAAAGACAATATAATCCGATCAGGATGTTTTTCTATATATCATATCTTAAACATACCGTAATTTATTGCAGGGAATATTATTCAAAAGGATAAATGGAAACAGGTTATTCAAGAAAGCTGAATAGAGAAAAACAAGGCTTTCCGAACGGTATGAATTAAACGAACAGGGGGGTAACTAAAAAGATGCAGACGTTTTTCAGAAACGTCTGCATCTTTTGTACTAAACAACCCGAGGTTTTGGGTAGAATCTCTTCGTCTTTTCCCGCGAAGAAACGTTAATTTTATTTAGAAGATTAACTTATAACATAAGTAGAATACAGGAAATAAGCATTTCGGGCATGCAGATATTTAACATTCTCCTCTATATTCTATTTTCACCTCAAATGGTGTGTCAGCAAATTTAGCGATTTAATTACTTTTTTACTGCATATATACCGGTTTCCTTACGTTCGTTACATCATTGAAACCCACACAATACCCAGCACAACCGATACAATCGTCGCTATCAGTCCGGGCATCATAAACGAATGGTTCAGCAGGTATTTGCCTATTCGTGTCGTTCCGGTAGTATCAAAGTTGATGGCAGCTATCACCGTGGGGTAGTTGGGCAGGAAAAAATAGCCGTTCACTGCCGGGAAAAGTGCGATGAGCATGTAAGGAGAGATGCCCAGTGCTATGCCAAGCGGTAACAGGGAACGAACGGTAGCCGCCTGACTGAATAACAGAATGGACATCAGAAACAAGGCTACACCAAACAGCCAAGGCATATCGGTAACAAGACCGAAGATGTTCTCTTTCATCACTTCCATGTTTCCGGCAATGAAGGTATCTCCCATCCATGCAATACCAAAGATGGCAACTACAGCCTGCATTCCTGCATTGAATACGGAACATTTAGCCGCCTTTATACCGTCTGTTTTAGTCAGCAGCAGGATGAGTGATGCGGCAGAAAGCATCAATATTTCGATAATGTGCGACATCTCCATCTGTACTTCTCCCTGAGCCGTTGCAAATGTCGGGCGAAGTCCGTCGATCGATCCGAACAAAACGATGCCTATCGTGGCAGCCAGAAAGAGAATGACGGAAGTTAACGCCTTGCCATAGCTTGCCACCTCTGCCGTATGATAACCGTCGCCGGAAATTTCACCGGCAGCCAGTCGTCTTTGATATTCAGGATCATCTTTCAGTTCCTTGCCGACTTTCATCGAGTACAAGGCTCCTAAGAGAACTCCTATCAGCGTACAGGGAATGGAAATCTTCAGGATATCGAACAACGAAATATTGTATCCGGCAAGCATGCTGAGCATGGCAACCGTTGCTGCCGATATCGGACTGGCCGTGATAGCCTGCTGCGAGGCGATGACTGCGATACCCAGCGGACGTTCCGGACGAATACCTGTATCTTTGGCAACCTCGGCAATGACGGGAAGAACGGAATAAGCTACATGTCCCGTACCGGCGAAAAAGGTAAAAAAGTATGTCACAAACGGGCTAAGCAGCGTAATGTGATGCGGGTTTTTCCGCAAAATCTTCTCTGCCCACTTCACCATCAGGTCCAGTCCCCCTGCTGCCTGCATGCAACTTGCCGCCGCAATAACTGCCACAATCATAAGCATCACATCTATCGGAGGAGCAGTGGGCTGAAGCCCGAACACGAAAGTCAGCACGGCAAGACCAAGTCCGCCCAATATTCCCAGTCCGATACCACCTACTCTTGCGCCGACAATTATCGCAACAAGGACAAATAATAATTGTAATAACATAAAGAATCTTTATAAAATAATTAATAACTGTTTTATTCTTTTCTCCATCCGCAGTCGTTGTGATAAATCATCAGCTTACTCATTCCGCCGTCGATAGTGATGCATTGTCCGTTGATGAAAGAATTGCGTTCGTCGCACAGGAACTCAACGGCGCGGGCAATATCTTCGGGCTCTCCCACCCGTTGTGACGGATGCTGCATGATATCCCCTTCCGTGTAGTCGGGAACATAACTTTCGTCGTGGAACTTACCGGTATCAATCCATCCCGGAGCAATGGCATTGACGCGGGCTATTCCCGAAAGGCTTACGGCAAGCGCATGAGTCAGTGCGGTAATGCCCCCTTTGGCAGCCGTATATGCTTCGGTATCGGGCTGCGACTGAAACGCGCGGGTTGAGGAAAGGTTTACGATGGAGCCGACACCGGCAAAATGATGCATGAAGAGCTTGCTGAGCAGATAAGGTGCGGCAACACCTACACGCTGCACATATAGGAAATCCTCGTAACTGCATCCACTCAGGATTCCTCCTTTCATCAGGCAAGCATTATTTATCAGGCAGTGTATGCCTTGCGGAGTTTCTTCTATCACTTTCTCCGCAAACTTCTGTAATACCTGCTCGTCGGCAATATCTCCTGTAAAGCCATGCACGTCCATCTGCCTGGCACATAATTTTTCCGTTACAGTCGCAACAGCATCTGCGTCCATATCGATAAAATAGACCGTATTGCCCTGCGATGCAAAATACTCTACCAGGCAGCGCCCTATCCCTTTGGCTCCGCCGGTTATAACGATTGTTTTCATTGATTTTTATTTTATTGCCTGCAAAAGTACTGAAAATCGCACGATAAATAAAATGCTTTCGGCATATAAAGCGGCAGTTGTGTTACAAATTTGTAACATCTGTCTGGAAAATAAATTTACTGGATGCCAGCGGGCACTTGCTACATATTTATTGGTTTTATGCCGGAATTTCGTGAGTTCTCCCTATCTTTGTCCCCGATTTTAACCACCGAGGCAAGTATGAAACCACAATTACTGATAGCATCCCCCATATCCGGCAGCGGAAAGACAACCTTTGCGCTGGGATTGCTGCGCGCGCTTCGGCAAAGGGGACTGCACGCTCAGCCTTTCAAATGTGGTACCGACTATATTGACACGCAGTATCATGCACTTGCGGCTGGTCACGATTCGGTAAATCTGGACACCTGGCTGGCGTCGGATGGTCATATTCAAACAATATATAATAAGTATGCCGAACAGGCGGATGTCTGCGTAACGGAAGGAACGGCAGGACTTTTCGACGGATATAATCGGATGCAAGGGAGCAATGCGCATATTGCCCGGTTGCTGAAAATACCGGTCGTTCTGATTGTGAACGCCCGTGCTACAGCATATTCTGTCGCTCCCATTCTGTACGGATTCAAACATTTCAAACGTTATGTGCAGGTCGTGGGAGTTGTGTTCAATCAGGTTGCTTCGCCTGCTCACCTGACTTTGTTGCAGGAGGCGTGCATGGATGCCGGAGTTGAATGTCTGGGCTATCTGCCTGTTGTGGATGATTTTAAATTACCTCCACGACATTCGGGACTGGTTTTGTCCGTCCGACAGTCCATGGACGAACAAATTGACCGGATAGCTTCTCTTATCGAAAAGCATGTAAATATAGATAAACTACTAAGTTTATGCGAGCGTATCTTTCCATGCCAGCATATCCTGCCCTATACGTCTGAGTCGGAACTGGACAACAGGCACATTATGGACAGAAAGGAATTGCAAATAGCCATCGCCCGTGACCCTGCTTTCTGCCTTTTATCGCAGGAAAATGTAGATTCATTGGCCCGCAACGGTCAGATTTCCTATTTCAGTCCACTGTATGGCAGTGATCTTCCAGATGCCGACCTCGTATATCTTCCCGGAGGTTATCCGGAATTATTTGCACGACAGTTGTATCGTCGGAAAAGGCTGTTCGGGCAACTTCGTGATTATATAGAAGGAGGAGGGAAACTGCTTGCCGAATGTGGAGGAATGGTACTGCTTTCCCATTCGCTTACCGTCCGTCAGGGAGGAACAGCTTACGAAATGGCAAATATATTTCCTTTCGACTTTACGATGACAGCGCGGACAAATGCAGGCTATCGTCAGGCAGAATATCACGGAATAACACTACGTGGTTATGAATCTCACTACACCGAAACGATAAATCCTGAAGAAAATTCGTTTTCCGCCATCCCCGTTTATACCATGCGTGGCAGCAATACTTCCACTTCGCTCTTCCGATACAAAAATGTCTTTGCAAGCCTCGTTCGCTGGTACTGGGGAGAAACTGAGATGCTCGACTTGTGGGGAAAAAGCCAGACAGAAACAGATTCATTGGTTTTTCCTTAATCCACAGGAAAATATCTATACAACGGCCACCATACGTATAAGAAAAAGTTTCATCGTATCTCATCTTGCCAAATACACGTAAAGTTGCTGTTCGCTGCGACTTTATAAAAAGTACATCCATCTTTTCGAACAAAATGCGTAAAAGACATACGATATAAGAGAAAAAAATCCTATATTTGCATTATGATTGAATTGGCAAAACATATTGAAGTATTACTTCTGGAAAACGATTGTGTAATCGTTCCAGGATTAGGAGGCTTTATAGCCCACTATCGTTCGTCTGTATTCAACGAAGATACGGGAGAGTTTTGTCCGCCTGCTCGTACCATCGGATTTAATCCGCAACTTGTCATGAACGATGGTCTGTTGGTGCAGTCGTATATGCAAGCGTATAATACAGATTTCCCCGACGCAACTCGCAGAATAGAGAAAATAGTATCACAACTGAAAGAAGATATTTACCGGCAAGGACATATACATCTGAACAACGTAGGTACATTGTACTATAACATGAACGGTGTGTATGAATTTGAGCCGGAAGCAAACGGTTTCTTTACACCGTCACTGTACGGACTTCAGGCTTTTACCTTTCCGAAACTGGCTCAGGAAAAACCGTCTGTACAACCGGCTGTTTTCGAACCGATCATGCAACGTACGGTCAAAATCAGTTCCCGACGTTTCCAGCCTCATTACCGCAAATGGGCAAAGAACATTGTGGCTGTTGCTGCGGCTGTACTGTTGTTCTTCTTGTTTTCCGTACCTGTAGAAAATACCTATATGGATGATGCGGAATATGCTTCATTAGGTTCGGCAGGATTGTTCGATGCAATCAGAAATCACTCGATGGCTTCAAGTATCATAACATCACCAGAAACAAAGCCACAGGTCAAAGCCCAGAAAAAAGAGCAAAAGACTGTAAAGAAACAATATATAAAGAATAATATCAATACACTGAAGCCGGTCGTTGTCAAGACTGAGAAAGTAGTGGCAACTTCTGACAAGCCAGTTCAAAAAGAGGCGGTCAAATCGGTTCAGAAACCGGAAGTGGAAAAGAAGCAGACATCTGCTTCTGCCAATGCATCACAGAAGACAAAAAAGGAGCAAGCCGGTTATTATGTGATTGTAGCCAGCCTGACAACTATGAATGATGCGCAGCAGGAAGTAAAGCAACTGAAGCAGAAAGGTTATAATAACGCACAGATACTTGAGTCGAACGGAAGATTTCGTGTAGCAATCAACCAGTATGACAAGCAGACTGATGCTTACAAACAAGTAAAAGCTTTGAAAAGTGATGCAAAATTTGCGTCGGCATGGGTATTCACTTCTAAATAAACCGAACAAATCACGTTATGAAAAGAGTCAGATGTCCGAAATGTGACAACTATATACAATTCGATGAAACAAAATATGAAGAAGGTCAGTCACTGGTTTTTGTATGCGACAATTGCAAGAAGCAGTTTGGCATTCGTATCGGAAAATCTAAATTAAACGCCGGCTCACGTCGTGAAGAGGTGGTGGACGAAAAGGAAGGTACGCAAGATTTCGGAAATGTAGTAGCCATAGAAAATGTCTTCGGCTACAAACAGGTACTTCCTCTGCACGAAGGAGATAATGTAATAGGACGCCGTTGCAAGGGAACGGACGTAGATATTCCCGTAGAAACAAATGATCCGAGCATGGATCGCCGTCACTGTATACTGAACGTGAAGGTAAACAAGCAGGGAAGCATCACATATACGCTGCGCGATAACGATAGCATCACCGGTACATTCTTGATGAATGAACTCTTAGGACCTAAAGACCGTGTCCGCATAGAAGACGGAGCGATCTTCACATTAGGAGCCACCACGCTCATTTTGCGGGCGGCAGAAGAAAAGTAAACTTTTATTTATTTAAGGATAACTAAACTAATAAACCTAACTTTTGTGTTATGGCATCAAACAACGTAATGATCGTACGCCACAGATTGCTGGAAAAACTCGTGGCTCTGTGGAAAGAAGACCAACTTATTGAAAAAATTGACCGTGTTCCATTAGAATTCAGTCCGCGCCGTTCTCAACCGGTGGGACGCTGCTGTATTCATAAAGAACGCGCCGTAACGAAATACAAGTCACTCCCTTTGCTGGGCTGGGATATGTCCGACGAAACAGACGAGCTGACTCCGCTTTCTGAATACGCTCGCCAGGCACTGGAAAGAAGAAATAAACTGAAAGAAAATATTCTTTGTGTCATCGATGAAGCATGTTCTTCATGCGTACAGGTGAACTATGAAGTAAGTAACTTGTGCCGCGGCTGCGTAGCAAGAAGCTGTTACATGAACTGTCCGAAAGGAGCCGTTCATTTCGATAAGAAAACCGGTCAGGCACACATCGACCATGATACTTGTATCAGTTGTGGTATCTGTCATAAGAGCTGTCCGTATCATGCAATTGTATACATCCCGGTTCCATGTGAAGAAGCATGTCCTGTAAAGGCTATCAGCAAAGATGAAAATAACATAGAACATATTGACGAAAGTAAGTGTATCTATTGCGGAAAGTGCCTGAATGCATGTCCGTTTGGTGCAATCTTCGAGATTTCTCAAGTATTCGATGTGCTGGAAGCAATCCACCGAGGCGAACAAGTTGTAGCAATTCCCGCTCCTTCCGTATTGGGACAGTTCGACGCTACAATCGATCAGGTATACGGTGCCCTGAAGGAAGTTGGCTTTGCCGATGTCATCGAAGTGGCAGAAGGTGCTATGGAAACTACCAGCAATGAAGCACACGAATTGCTTGAAAAGCTGGAAGAAGGACAGAAGTTCATGACGACATCTTGCTGCCCGTCATACATCGAACTGGTAAACAAGCATATTCCTGCCATGAAGCCTTATGTTTCAACTACAGGTTCGCCGATGTATTATGCGTCACGTATCGCCAAGAAAAAATATCCCAATGCAAAAGTTGTCTTTATCGGTCCGTGTATTGCCAAGCGCAAGGAAGCACAACGCGATGAATGTGTAGACTACGTAGTAACGTTCGAAGAGTTACATTCTGTATTCCGTGGACTTGGTATTGAGCTGGCTCAGGCTAATCCGTACAAGGTTGCCTATGAATCTGTTTGTGAAGCTCATGGCTTTGCACAGGCAGGAGGTGTTGCCGGAGCAGTCAAAGCATATCTCGGTCCTAAGGCTGACGGTATCAAGATGCTGCAATTCTCCGACTTTAACAAGAAGAGTATCGGACAAATGCGCGCATGGGCAAAAACAGGAAAAGTAGATGCTCAGTTCATCGAAATGATGGCTTGCGAAGGTGGCTGTGTAACAGGACCAAGTGCCTACAATGATTCGGTAGCTGGAAAGCGCCAGTTGAATCAGGATCTGCTGAAACGTACGCTGAAATACGAAAACTATAAGGAAGAATAAATTCCTTCTCCATTTTATATGAGAAGTTTAATAGAACGTCTTCATCGGGAGCATACACTTGCTTCCGATGAATTTCGTGTTTTACTAAGTCAATGTGAGGAAGAGCACCTCTCCTTTATCAATGCTCTGGCCCGTGAGGTTTCACTGGCTAATTTCGGAAACAAAATTTTCATACGAGGACTGATTGAAGTTGGCAACTGCTGTAAGAATGATTGTTATTATTGCGGCATTCGCAGAAGCAATCAGCTGATAGAACGTTATCATCTGGATGAGGACACAATACTTGCATGCTGTAGACATGGGTATGAATTGGGATTCCGGACATTCGTTCTCCAAGGTGGAGAAATCAATGACGACGAAATGATGATACGTGTTGTAACCTCTATCCGAAAAGAGTTCCCGGATGTGGCTATTACGCTTTCGCTGGGAGAAAAAAATACGTCTGTATACGAACGTTTTTTCCAGGCAGGAGCCAACCGATACTTGCTTCGTCACGAAACGCATAATGATTTGCATTATCGGAAACTGCATCCTGAAGGTATGTCGCTTTCCAATCGGTTGAGATGCCTGGATGATTTAAAGCGTATTGGCTTTCAAACTGGTACCGGCATCATGGTAGGAAGCCCGTATCAAACTATCGACACGCTGGTAGAAGACATTCTTTACATAGAGAAACTCCAGCCTGAAATGATTGGTATCGGACCGTTTCTTCCACACCATGATACTCCTTTTGCCAAGATGCCGTCGGGCAGCATGAAACTGACCTTGCTGTTGCTCTCCATTTTCCGGCTGATGCATCCACATGCATTGATACCTTCTACAACGGCACTTGCCACTCTTGCTCCTGAAGGCAGGGAGAAGGGCATACTGGCAGGAGCAAATGTCGTGATGCCTAACCTCTCCCCTGTCGTACAGCGAAGCAAATATTCTCTATACGATAACAAGGCTTCTTTGGGAGCTGAAGCAGCCGAAGGACTTCTTTTGCTGGAAAAGCGGCTGGAAGCAATCGGATATACCATCGATAAAGGAAGAGGAGATTATAGTGCACATTAAAACATTGTTTTATTATCGTTTAAAATATAAAATCAATTATGTATAAAATAGATTCACCTCATGCAGAAGAGTTCATCAACCACGATGAAATCATGGCTTCATTAGACTATGCACAAGCCAATAAAGATAATCGTGAGTTGATTCGTTCTATTATTGAGAAGGCCCGCGAGTGCAAGGGACTGACTCATCGTGAAGCTGCTGTATTACTGGAATGTCAGGATGACAGTCTGCTGGAAGAAATATATGCTCTGGCACGTGAAATCAAACAACGTTTCTATGGTAACCGTATCGTCATGTTTGCGCCTCTCTATCTTTCCAATTATTGCGTAAACAGTTGTGTATATTGCCCGTACCACATCAAAAACAAATCGATTGCCCGCAAGAAACTTACGCAGGATGAAATCCGCCAGGAAGTTATCGCTTTGCAGGATATGGGACATAAACGTCTGGCTATCGAAGCCGGAGAAGATCCGTTGCACAATCCGATAGAATATATTCTGGAATCGATAAAGACTATTTACAGCATCAAGCACAAGAATGGTGCCATCCGCCGTGTAAATGTAAACATTGCAGCAACAACGGTCGAGAACTACCGCCGTCTGCATGATGCCGGTATCGGAACGTATATTCTGTTTCAGGAAACTTATCACAAGGAGAATTATGAAAAACTGCATCCACGGGGACCGAAAAGCAACTATGCATATCATACGGAAGCAATGGACCGTGCCATGCAGGGAGGTATCGACGATGTAGGCATTGGTGTTCTGTTTGGTCTGAATACTTACCGTTATGACTTCGTGGGTATGCTGATGCATGCCGAACATCTGGAAGCGACATATGGTGTAGGACCGCATACCATCAGTGTACCACGTATCTGTTCGGCCGATGATATCAATGCATCCGATTTTGAAAATGCTATTTCGGATGATATTTTCCAGAAAATAGTAGCCGTAATCCGTATCAGTGTACCGTATACCGGCATGATTGTTTCTACTCGCGAATCACAACGTTCACGTGAGAAGGTACTGGCTTTAGGAGTTTCTCAGCTTAGCGGGGGGTCACGTACCAGCGTAGGCGGGTATGTACACGAAGAAACGCCTGAAGAAAATTCGGCACAGTTTGATGTAAGCGACCGCCGCACACTCGATGAAATCGTAGCCTGGCTGTTACGTTTGGGATATATTCCCAGTTTCTGTACCGCATGCTACCGTGAAGGACGTACAGGTGACCGCTTCATGTCTCTGGTAAAAACCGGACAGATAGCCAACTGTTGCGCTCCGAATGCACTGATGACCTTGCAAGAGTATCTGGAAGATTATGCCTCTCCCGAAACACGTGAACTGGGTGTGAAGATGATTCGTGAACAAATGGAACAGATTCCTAATCCAGCTATCCGTCGTCGTGCATTGGAAAATCTGGAACGTATTTCCGAAGGAAAACGAGATTTCAGATTCTAACTCTTATAAGATTTGAAGTTTATGCAAGAAACACCTCGTGCCAACCGTCTGCACATCGGACTGTTCGGCAAACGTAATAGCGGTAAATCATCGCTGATTAATGCGCTGACAAATCAGGAAACAGCTCTTGTTTCCGATGTGGCAGGAACCACAACCGACCCTATATATAAGGCAATGGAGATACATGGCATAGGTCCGTGTGTCTTTATTGATACAGCAGGACTCGATGATGAAGGGGAATTGGGAGCACTCCGTATCCGACAGACCATGCGTGCCATGGAACGTACCGACGTAGCTTTGCTGGTATGTACCGGAGATGACATCGAAAAGGAACTCGAATGGAATCGTCTGCTGAAAGAGAAAAATATCCCGGTATTATGGATATTAAATAAAGCAGACCTGTTATCTGATGTGACTGCTACCGTTCGCTCCATAGAGAAAAAATGCGGACAAGTTCCTCTTGCTGTCAGTGCCCGTACCAAACAAGGAATGAAAGACATACGCCGCAGCCTGATAGCCAAATTGCCCGACGAAACTATGTCGCAAGGAATTGTAGGGAGACTGGTAAAAGAAGGCGACACGGTTATGCTCGTCATGCCACAAGACATTCAGGCACCGAAAGGTCGCCTCATTCTTCCACAGGTTCAGACCATCCGCGAATTACTCGACAGAAAATGTCTTGTAATGAGTTGTACAACAGATAAAATAGACTTGATGCTTCAAGCATTAGTACAACCCCCATCGCTTATTATTACGGACTCGCAAGTATTCAAGACCGTTTACGAAAAGAAGCCTGAGGCGAGTCGTCTGACTTCCTTTTCGGTACTGTTTGCCCAATACAAAGGAGATATAAATTACTTCATTGAAGGAGCAAATGCCATCGGATGTCTGACAGAAAATTCGCATGTATTGATTGCGGAAGCATGTACCCATGCCCCACTAGCCGAAGATATCGGACGTGTAAAAATACCGAACATGCTTCGTAAAAAGTTCGGAGTCGGATTGCAGATTGACCACGTTTCGGGAACGGACTTTCCGGAAGATTTGAGCAAGTACGATCTTGTAATTCATTGTGGAGCCTGCATGTTTAACCGGAAATATGTATTAAACCGCGTAATGCAAGCACGTAATCAGCAAATCCCGATGACGAATTACGGAGTAACAATCGCATATCTGGCAGGAATATTAGACAAAATAGATTATTGATGAAAAAAAGTAGGTTTTATTATTGCTTATTTGCATAATATAACCTACTTTTGTCATACTTTCGTCTGCGGTAGTAGCTCAGTTGGTAGAGCATTAGCTTCCCAAGCTAAGGGTCACGGGTTCGAATCCCGCTTACCGCTCTTTCTGGAAATCAGAGGCTTACGTAATGTAAGTTTCTGATTTTTTTTGAGATAAACTGTCCTTACCTATGGTTGGGGTATCACCAACATTTTGTACAAAAGTAACCTTAAGATGAAGTCATAATAGAATTGTGGTATATGAAGTAAACAAATTGTGTATGAAGGGGTGTCACCAACATTTTGTACAAAAGTAACTCTAAGGTGATGTTTTTACAGAAATATACATAAATTAAATCTCTTAGGCTTTCAAACAGTCTTAAAGA
>NZ_DBMACV010000069.1:0-18794 GCF_057861905.1 Phocaeicola sp.
CTCTTTAAGACTGTTTGAAAGCCTAAGAGATTTAATTTATGTATATTTCTGTAAAAACATCACCTTAGAGTTACTTTTGTACAAAATGTTGGTGACACCCCAGATACAAAAACAGTTCATCGCGCTTTATCTGATGGTAATGTACGCAACCCAGTCCCTCTCTCAAGCTGCTGACAAGCAAAGGAAGAAAGCCCTGAATGCGTTCGTCCAGCTTCAGGCAATAAGGCTCCTGAGATATGTCTCCGATTACGTAACGCGACAACTGCTGGATGGAAAAGCGCGAACACAACTTCAAGTCGCTGGCAAAGGAGCACAACAATAAAGTCGTAGCTTTACGGGCATAAGCAGTAATCTGCTGATTCTTAGGGAGCAAAAACATATATCCCGCCTGAGGATAGAAATATTTGTCTACCTCATACCGTATCTCCACATCACCTTCCAGCATAAAGACCAGAAAAGTGGTATCCAGATACTGACGTTCCACAACATGGCCTTCGGGGATTTCCTTCAATAAAAAAATTTTATTGAATCCTTCTGCGTAATTGGTGCAGGAAATATGTTCATTTTTATAAAAGAAAGCCATGATTATACTATTACTTTATATTAAAACTCACCTATCCAAAAATCTTCTCTCGTCAAAGAATCTTGAATCTTTTTCTTTAAGAGAAGTGCAACAAATATAATAATTTCCCTATAAAATACACAAAAAACAAATTATTTTCCTAATAATCTATATACAAAACCAATATTTCATGCCTTTTTACCAGCATAAATGAGTCAGGCAATAAGAAAAAAAACGACAGATTTTCAAAGAGATACCGGCAGGCTATAGAGAAAACGCCGGCACGTACAGGCGTGTTTTTGTACAAAAAATCCGGAAATTTGTACAAAACCTCGAAAAGATTTGTACAAATTTCCGGAAAAGAACCAACGACAAGGAGCGAGAAGTCCTTACTTATTTTTTTTGCTTATCCTTATATTCGGTAGGAGTCATGCCGAAACGCTGCTTGAAGCACTTGCTGAAATAGCGCGGATCGTTGATACCTACCATGTAAGATATCTGAGTCATGTTGAACTCGCCCGTTTCAATGAGCTGGGCAGCACGTTTCACACGCATTTCCTTGATAAATTCTATCGGAGCAAGTCCCGTCAGCGATTTCAGCTTCTTGAAAAAGACCGAACGGCTCACTGCCATTTCATGTACCAGATCGTCGACCACCAGTTCGCCGTTGTCGATATTACGCTCCATAAAGTCGGTCAGACGGTCGAGGAAACGACGGTCCTGATCCGACATCATATCGACTTCCTCTTCCTCGTTCTCCACCTCGGAGGGATTGATGTTCATCAGACGGTCGCAGTAGAACTGGCGCAGCCTCTGCCGACGTGCCAGCAAGTTGTCGACACGAGCTTCGAGGTAGGTCGCACTGAAAGGCTTGGTAATGTAACTGTCGGCACCCAGTTTCAAGCTCTGGAGCTTGGTATCCATATCGGTCTTTGCCGTAAGCAGCACGATAGGAATGTGGCTGGTGGTCAGTTCCTCACGCAGTTCACGAACCAGCGTAATACCGTCTTTCTCGGGCATCATGATGTCGCTGATAATGATATCGGGAACAAACTTCACGGCTTTTTCCAGTCCTTCCACCCCATTGACAGCCTCGATGATGCGGAAGCGTGAGCCGAATATGCTGCGCAGGAAAAATCTCAGTTCCAGATTGTCCTCGACAAGCAGCATGGTTGCTTCGGGAACGGTTTCGCTTTTCTCCTTCTCGCCGGCAACAGAATCTCCGGCAGCCGCTGCCACCACTTCATCGGGAACCTCCTGCTTGCTGATGGCATCCATCATCTGCACATTATCCGAGAGGACAAATTCCACCTCTTCGCCATAGTGCTCCTTTCCTTTCAGGAAGTCGACCATAAAGCAACTTCCTTCTCCTTCCTTACTCTCCACCCGTATGGTAGCATGATGCATCTCGACCAGTTCCTTTACCAGCGAAAGCCCGATACCCGAACTGTTCGGATTAAACAGATTCTTGTCGAGCAGGGTTTCGAAACGTACGAACAAAGAATTTTTTCTGCTTTCGGGAATACCGATACCCTGATCCTGCACGCCTACCGTCACGCTACCCTCATTGTCGTGTATAAATACGGTAATCGTCTTTCCGGGCTGCGTATACTTAAACGCGTTCGACAAGAGGTTGAATACTATTTTTTCCACCTTATCGGCATCTACCCACAGTTTCAGTTCATCCTGTTCGCTCTCGAAAATAAAGTCTATCTTGTTCGACTCTGCCACCGACTCGAAGTTCTCCATAATCTTGCGTACAAACGCTACGATGTCTACCTGCTCCACACAAAGTTTCATCTTGTGATTCTGTATCTTGCGGAAGTCAAGTATCTGGTTGACCAGCCTCAGCATACGGTGTGTGTTACGCTCCACCACCTGCAACTGCTCGCGTACCTCCTTATTCAGGTCGGCACGCCTCAGAATATATTCCAGCGGTCCTTCTATCAGTGTAAGCGGAGTACGGAGCTCGTGCGAGATATTGGTAAAGAAACGCAGCTTCATGTCGGTAACCTGCTGTTCGACAGACACCTCATGCTTCAACCGGTAAATAAGGAACAATATATAAGCTCCTCCCAGCAAGACCAGCATAAACGCCACCACGTAAAGTACATACGCATAAGGAGTTTCCCAGAACGAAGGCTTGACGGTAATTTTCAGGCTATGTTCGTTTTCTACCCAGATGCCGGCTCCGTTCGTCGATTTCACACGGAAAACATAATTTCCCTTCGGCAGATTGGTATAGGTAGCCGTACGCTGCTTGCCCACGTAGTTCCATTCCTTGTCGAACCCCTCGAGAATATAAGCATACTGCACATTCTCGGGGAAACTCATGTCGAGTGCGGCAAACGCTAAAGTCACCGTATTCTCCTTGTGCGAAAGCCGGAGGTGCGACAAGCTGTTCAATGACTCGGGCAAAATAGACCCTGCTTGCGGCAAAACGATTTTATTGGCAATCTTCAAACCCGAAAAAATGATTTCAGGCACATAAGCATTCTTCCGTATCTGGGCAGGATTGAAACACAACAATCCCCTGTTTGTACCAAACATCAGGCGTCCGTCGCCGGAAGCAATTGCCGTACTTTCTTCGAACAGAAGCTCTTCTCCGATTTCCTGCTTCAAGTAATTGTCGAAATGGTGATTTGCAACATTCATCTTGCTCAGTCCGCTTTCCGATCCCATCCAGACGTTTCCGCTCTTGTCTTCGGCAAGCGAGAAAAGCACGTCAGTAGGAAGCCCGTCTTTGGTACCATAGGCCAGAAACAATGCATTGCCCTGCTTGTCGACGCTTTTCAGTTCATTCAGTCCTCCGCCAAACGTAGCAAAGAACAGACGGTTATCGTGAGTAAGCAGAATATCGTATATATCGTTGCACGTCAACGTTTCCCGCTGGCCGGGTATATATACATGGAGGTGGAAATTGATACTGCCGGGGTGTGCAAACTTTTCGCTGAAGGACAACAGTCCGTTGGAAGTAGCCACCCACAGCATTCCATTCCGGTCGTGCCTGATGCGGCGTGCCTTGTAACAGCGCTCTATCGGATACGATTTCAGGTTATTCCGCGAGTTGACAAAACGGACACTACCGTCGTCACGGCGTTCGATATAATTGATACCCCCTCCGAAAGTAACCACCCAGATGCGCCCGTAACCATCCTCGCACAAATCGTACACACTGTTATGGCTCAAGCTGTAAATATCGCCGGCATCGTATGTATAGTGCAGCAACCTGTATGCATCTCCCTGAGGAATCAACTGAAGCAGTCCGTTTCCCTTGGTAGCAATCCATATATTGCCTTTCGAATCTTCTATAATCTTGTAAGCCGATCCCTTGAAAAGAGTACCCGCAGAAGCAATCCTCCCGTCTGTCGTCAGATACCCCCGGCGTTTGAAATCGAGCGAATAAACAGATATCTTGCCGTCGCGCGTACCTATCCAGAGTTGCTTGCGCGAATCCACGCAAAGCGCACGTACCTGATTGGCATTGGTATCGTAGTTACAGTCGAGCGGTTTCAGCAGGTTAAATTCATTTTTAAAGAAAGTCACCTTGTCCAGCCCCTTCGAGTGTGTTCCCAGCCACAGGTTTCCCTGATGGTCGAGCATCATGGCATGCAGCTTGTTCGAAAAACGCCAGGAGTCGGCACCGGTCTCGTTGTAAAACGGCAGCAGACAGTTCTGCTTTCTGTCGAACCACGACAATCCTCCTCCCAACGGATGTACCCACAAATCACCCTGCTTATCCTCACAAACGGCAAACTTAGGCGCATCGCCCGGTTCCTGCTCTACCGAGGCTTGCTCTACCTTGAATACTCCGGTAGAAGGATTGAAGTGGCATACGCAGCCCACTTTCTGCACTTCAAACCAGACCTCGCTGTGGCTGTCTACATACAGCGAACGGACAGGAAAACGGGAAAAATCGAATTTATCTGCCGGATTATAATAAGTCAGATTATCCAGCGACTCATCGCCCACCACGAACCCCGACTTGCGGGTAGCCATAATAATTTTATTACCAGCCAGCCGGCGAATGGCAACAATATCGTCCTCCAAAGACAATTCCTTCAACTCGAAAGATTCATCCTTCAGCGAATACTTCCTTATCCTCCCGTAGCCGGAGGTAAAATAAACGTGTTCGTTCACGGAAACCGCCGAAAAAAAAGACTGCCCCGCACGTCCCGATTCCAAATGCGTATTTACGAAAAAAGAAGATTTCTTTCCGGTGCTGCCATCTATCGCAAACAACCCGTCCTGAGTAAGCAGCCATTCCTTGTTCTTCGCATCCAGAAAGACCGTATTGATAGCCGTGCCCTTCTCCTTGGCAGCCGTAGACAGATACACCTTCGATGTAAGTTTGCCCGTCTTACTGTCGGGCACTACCCTGATGCCTCCATTCTTGTCGGTAAGCAGCCATACCGTACCATTGTCGAGCGGCAGGATAGACGTGACAGCCAAATCTTTGCCAGTCCCCTCGGCCGGTACTTCCGTAAATGTTTCCATCCGCTTATCGAAACGGAACACCCTGCCATCGTAAGTAATGCACCACACATCCCCATGTCTGTCTACCTGCAGATGGTCTACCCGATTGGAACTCCAGCGCATTTCGTTTTCCTTACGTGCCTTGTACACCTTGAAGTCGTAGCCGTCGAAGCGGTTGATACCATCCCACGTAGCAAACCATATCATTCCGTCGTGGTCTTGTACCATATCCATAACCGAATTCTCCGACAAGCCGTTCTCCTGCGAATAATGAGTAAATGTACAATTCAGTTGAGCATTAGCTAAAACACTGAAAGACAAGAACAAAAGAATGTTTAAAAGTTTTTTCATAACATTATATTCAGCGATGCGAGCAAAAGTAATGAAAATTAAATGATTCCGCAAACATGTAAAGACAGTAAAACACCCATACGTATCTCTATAACCTGAAAAGAGTTTCATCTTTTCCCTGCCAAGAGGTAGTGATGAAACTCTTTCAGATTTTATAACTCTAACCTTCTAAAAATCAGAAACGACGGTGAGGAGGTCCGCCGAATCCTCCTCTGGGGCCTCCCATTCCGGGTCCGCCCTTGGCAGCACCTTTTCCGCCAAACAGATTCAGGCGGTAAATAAAGTGTACCATGCAATAACTGTAAATGGCATTGTATTCGGTATCCTGACGCATGGCAGCACTGATGGTACGGCTGATGTTACTCTGGTTTCTCAGGATATCGTAGAACTGAATGCTCACCGTAGCGGCATTACCCTTGAGGAAATCCTGAGAGATCTGTGCATTCCAGATCAGTTCATCGGTATTCATGCTCGAGTCTGTATATCCTCTACGCGAGTTCTGCGACAAGTCGGTAGATATTGACATGTTCCACGGCAACCGCACGTTGGTGCTGGCACCATAAGCAAACTGATAAGTATCCATATTGTTGCTTTCCTGATAGCTGTTGCGCGAATGAGTATAATCCAGCGATCCGTTCAGTGAGAACTCCCACCAGTCATTACGGTAAGTACCTCTCAAGCGTTCTCCCAACGACAGACGCTTGGTAGTATTCTTGTCGGTATCGGTCACTACTGTCTTATCGCTGATGTAGCTTATCATATTCTGGTAATTTGCACGAGTAAATGTATTGATGGTATACTTCTTATTGCGCAAAGCGGTATTGGTACCCACCATTCCCATCAGGTTCCAGTTTCCGTTGATATTTTCAGGAGTAGTAACATATCCACCCGTCTGCGGATCGTATACCCTACGGTTGCTGATGTCGTTCAGTACATTCTGATAGCGGAAGAACGAGAACATACCCCGCTGCTTGTCTGTATTGAAGAAATTATATTCGGCACGCAACTCGTTGGTAAACGTAGGCTTCAGTCCCGGGTTACCGTTCTGGATATTCAGCGGGTCGGTATTATCCGAAATAGGCAGCAAGTCTACCATGTCCGGCTGTGCAGCCTTTCCACGATAACGCAGACGCAACTGGCTTGTCTTGGAGAATTTATAACGGAAGTCGAACGTCGGAGTAAAATTGAATACATTTCTGACGGTCATCGTATCCAGCTCTCCTTTCTTATACGACAAATCCGATTTCTGCGGCTGGAAGCTGACTCCGGCGTTCAGACTCATCTTCTCGCGCACCCAGCGGAATGTCACATCCATCTGGTGATTATAGTAATTGTATGCAGCGCTCTTGCTCAGGTCGGCATTATAAACGCCCTGAATATCACCGTTCACTCCATCGTTCACAGTCCATTCATTTCCCATGTCGAACGTAGAATTGTCGGTTGTAGAATGCTTATACTGGAAGTTGTAGCTGAACTGCAGGAAGCCTCCTTTGAAAATCGGCTCGCTATACGTCAGCTTTGCACTATAGTCGGATGTTTTGGTAGGAGTCGTTATATAACGGTTCAATATTTCCAGTCTTTCCTCCGGAGTTTTCTGGAAATAGTCGGTTCTGGAAGTTGAGAACTGCTCGCTGCTGCTGTTCGTATAATTATACTTTCCACGGAAAGTAATATTTCTGCCCGCCTTGCCCAGACGGCGATTGACGATGACAGAACCTCCAGCCGTAAGGTCATCTCCTTTCTTCAAGGTATTTTTCAAGACCGTATTTACGATATCCTCTTCGGGCACAAGCGAGGTCAAATCGTCGGTACCAAACAATTCGTCGGTAGAATATCCGGGATCCTGTCCGAATGTATAAGAGTTCTGTCCGGTAGAGTTATCAGTCTTTCCATAGCTGATACGCGGACGGAAAATGAAAGTTGTCATCGTATCCGGTTTCCACTCAATGTATGCATCGCCCACAAAGTTTGTCGTCTTGTTGCGGGAATGATCCATCGCGTTCTTAAACGAACTGCTTTCCGACGACACAAACGTTTCGGAAGCCTGCTTGCTGACTATATCGGCATCCTTGTAATTGAAGTTTACACTACCTTCTGTTTTCAGTTTTTCTCTTTCGGTAGCAAAATTGATACCGAACATCTTTATGGCAGTCAGTCCGTTATTTCCCTTACGGAAACCACCTCCGCCACCGGGGAAACTATTGTCGTTGACATTGTTCAGCGATCCGATGGCAGTAAACTGTTTCTTACCCTGAAAGTAATTGACCATTGCCTTTCCGCTGTAACGGTCTTTCGTTCCGGCAGCAACATCCACATTACCCATCCATCCCTTGTTCATGCCCGGCTTTACAGTCAGGTCGAGTACCGTTTCTTCCTCACCGTCGTCCACTCCCGTCATCCGGGCCATATCCGACTGTTTTTCGTAGGCACGTATCTTATCGATAATATTCACCGGCAAGTTCTTCATGGCAATATTCGGGTCGTCGGCAAAGAATTCCTTGCCGTCAATCATAATCTTATTGATTTCCTTCCCGTTGATTGTTATTTTTCCATCATCGTCGATTTCGGCCCCCGGCAACTTCTTGACCAGCTCCTCCAATGCCGATCCTTCGGGCACACGATAGGCAGAACTGTTGTATACCAGCGTATCTTCGGAAGCAGTAACCTCGGGAGCCTGCGCCACTACGACCGCTCCTTCAAGCATGATAGCATCCGAATGCAGCTTGATAGTACCCAGACTGACACGCGGTTTCGCCTTTGTGAGCGTGACCGACTGGAATGTCGGTGTATACCCCACGAAAGACACCTTCAACAAATATTTTCCAGGACGCACAGACAAGGCAAATCGCCCATCGTTGTTCGTTACATCTCCTGTAACCATCGAACTGTCCTTCACTGCAAGTATCTGTACCGTAGCCTGCATAACCGGCGAATTGTCATCATTGTCGACAACAGTTCCCGAAACTAAACCTTTGCTACCTCCGCTTTGTGCAAAAGCAACTATCCCGCAGGATACCAGTAGCAACCCCATCACCCATTTTTTCATTCTTATAATCTAATACAATGTTTTCAACGTTGGTTTGACATTGAAACATTTTAAAGGTTTAATCGCTAAACCTTTTTTAATGATTATTTTCTTCTGAATGTTTTTTCGATGCGATGCTTCTGCAAGAAAAACTCCCAGCAGAGGACGTTGATAATCATGTATACAATACCAACTGAATTATCGGCTACCTGCAAATCATGGCTGATGGTGCCTTTTACTAACATCACGATATAATATACTCCCCACAAGTATAAGGCATATTTCATAGACTTGCCACGAATACCGGCAATCTCTTCGTTCTCTTCTTTTGCCCTTGCCAGAAAAATCATGAACAGTGATATCCAGATGACCAGCTTCATTCCCAACTTGATATACAGCAGATTACCATCGTGTACAAGTCCGAACATATACATCAGCAAAGGTACAAAAACAGAAAAAATAAGCAATACGTAACCTACATATCTACATGCAACGGGTAATATTCCTTTCATAAAAAAATCAATTATTGGTAAATACTGTACAAAAATAATTAATTGTCAACGTACAGACATCTACTTTTTACTTTTTTTCTATTTTTGCAAGAAAAACGAGAGATTTATGAGCAAACAAGAAGTTGTAATCTGTCACGCACTGGAAGAAAACCTGCAGCATGCGGTTTCCAGCCAGCCGTACGACAAAGTGTTTATCCTGACCGATGAGCACACACGCATGTACTGCCTTCCCATCATCGAGAAATATCCGTTTCTGGCTCATGCCGAACATATCTGTATAGGAGTAGAAGATATACACAAGAATCTGGAAACCCTTGCTTACGTATGGAATCAGTTGAGCAGCAAGGGGGGGACACGCCATTCACTGCTGATTAACCTTGGTGGTGGCATGGTAACCGACCTGGGCGGCTTCGCTGCGGCCACTTTCAAACGGGGTATCGACATGATTAATATTCCGACTACCCTGCTGGCCATGGTAGATGCTTCGGTAGGAGGCAAAACAGGCATCAACTTCAATGGCTTGAAAAATGAAATCGGAGCGTTTGCCCCTGCCAACTATGTACTGATAGACTGCGAGTTTCTGAAATCGCTCGACCATCCTAATATCTTGTCGGGATATGCCGAAATGCTGAAGCACGGACTTATCAGCAATGTAGATCACTGGAGCGAGCTTCTTAATTTCAGTCTGGAGCATGTGGATTACAAGCACTTGCAGAAGCTGGTAGACACATCTATCCAGGTAAAGGAAAAAGTCGTGGAACAAGATCCGTTTGAGAAGGGTATCCGTAAGGCACTGAACTTTGGACATACCATAGGACATGCTTTCGAAAGCTTTGCCCTCGAAACCAAACATCCTGTACTGCACGGATATGCGGTAGCCTGGGGTATGGTGTGCGAATTGTATTATTCTCACCTGAAAGTCGGCTTCCCTAAGGACAAACTACGCCAGACCATACAGTTCATCAAAGATCATTACGGAAAACTGGAATTCAGTTGCAAGGATTATGAGCGTCTGTATGAGTTCATGAAGCATGACAAGAAAAATTCCTCACTGGGTAACGTCAACTTTACCTTGCTGGGAGAGATTGGTGATGTCCATATCAACCAGACGGCTACTCAGGATGAGGTGTACGACATGTTCGACTTCTACAGCGAAACAATGGGCTAAACGGTCGGAGCCGTTGCAGGAGCAGTAATTTTTCAGGAATGCTGGAAGCAAAGTCTATTTCTTTTGTTTTCAAACATAACTACAAAACCTGATATTTTGCAGCAACGTGCTCTTCCTAAAAAAGTAGAAAAAACTATCCGAAATAATTTGTTAGTTTAAAATAAAGCCTTACCTTTGCATCCGCAATTCGGGGTGTAGCTCAGCCCGGTTAGAGTACGCGTCTGGGGGTAATGAAATGAGCAAAGATTAGAAACATTGCAATACAATATAAATCAAGGAGTTAAGTAAATACTTAACTCCTTATTTTTTATCTGCGAATAAAATTTGATTAAAGTTTTCGGACAAATTGGTGCAAATTCATCCAAAAAGCTCACTCAATATTCCTTTTGTATTTATTGGAAGATAAAAAGAATGTGCTTTTATCACTATACTTATATAAAACAAACAGAGGAGTAGAATAGCTCCTCCCCCCCTGCCTATTACTCTATTAATCATTATCTCTGGAATAAAAGCCTACAACGGGACATTTCTCCTCGGATTTACGATACCATTTATTTGCCACATTTTTATCCTTAGCTACTCCCCACAATCCTTTTGAATAGATTTCTCCCATTAGAACCATAGCATAGGACACACCTCTTGCACACATGGCTCTTAATAAGTCAACACCTCTTTCCTTATCTAATGGTGTTTTTCCCTCTCCACCATAAAGCCACAAATTGACAGCCTCCCATAACAAGGTTTCATCCGTTAAAATAGCATTATAGCCAGTATATAATCCAGCAAATTCAAAACTTTCAGCAGCTTTTAAAGGATTTGGTTCCAAATTAGGAGCACCGCATTTATATAAGTAGCCATATACAGCATCAACACCCAAATGTCCCTGTTTACTTGCTTGTTCAAAATAAAAGATTGCCCTTTGGGTATCTTGACGAACCTGATTTCCATTTAAATACATCATTCCCAACTCAAAAGATGCATCTTTATTCGCATCAGCCTTTTTTATCAAATCAAACAATTTTGCCGAAGGCATTTCATTATTATATGTACAAACTTCCATATTTTTAATTATTTCAAAATTAATAATAGATTAACGAAATATTTACGCATATCATCTAAAGTATATGCTTCTCATGATAGTACATTGATATGTGCAAAAGTCATATCACGTATTAAATTACTTTTTTGACATTGATTTTTCATTTTAAATTCATTTTTATGTTTACGGGAGTATAACGAAGAAATTTAAAGCGAGATTCACAAAGACGAGTTAATAATTGTCAAAATATTAGCATACAGTATATTACAAGCGATATTTATTCAAAAACAATCCTTTTCACCCTCTTTTAGCAAGATAATAGATATAAATAAAGGGTGGAACAACTATTGCCCACCCTTGTCTTAAACGCTCCGTTAGAAGCCTCATTGTTGTTATCTACTTGTATATTGAATATACCTCAATAGGAACTGTATCTACTAAACCATGTTTTACATAGCTTAAAGAAACAAGTTTTTCATCTACAGTTTTCCAATACAAAGAATACTTTCCTTTTTTCACAATGTTATCCTCAACTATCTTTCTTATTTCTTTAGGAGCTTCCATTTGGTTTGATTCATCGAAAGCATTTGACCTATATGGCTTTTCATAATATATATATGAATTTGTTTTCTTATCATAGCGAACAGAACATTCATGCTCCTGTATTTCTATTTTTGGAGCAAAACTTATTTCAAAAAAAACTTTTCCATTGACTACTTTTGCATTCTTGTATTTATATTCAACCTCTCCTTTCAGCCATTCATACTCTAATTTTTCATCAAGAATATCATCACCATTCCGAATAATTGTAATCTGTTTGTTGTCATCAATAACTGCGACACAGGTGAAAGAAGATTCAACTTTTCTGCCATTGTCGAAAAACTCCTTAATGACTTGCTGTTGTAAACTGTCTTTAAGGAAAGCTTCGCCGTACGGAAGGAGGTCTTCAAGTTTCTTTTTGGCGATACCTTTCGCTACTCTCGCAGCCTCCTTTTGACGTATTCTTTCTTCTTTTGCTTTATGCGCTTCTATAGTATTTTTTATAGGAGCAACACTAAACACTAAATATGTTTTGGGGAAAATAAATGAAATAGCTTGTTTGTCAAAATTCTTTATAGTATCAAGAGAGTCAAAGCCCACATTTTTTACGTATGCACTTAATTTCGTTCGGGTGAATACTACTACAGACTCATCCATAAAGTTAGACCTTACCCCTTTATATAAATAAGCAACGTCAGAACCTTCTTTAACAGTCTTATCATATTTAAGGTTGAACGTATATTCCGTTCCTTCACGAATAAAAGCCTTTATTCGGTATTCGTTTGTTTTTTTATCATGGAAAACTTCAAAATCTTCGAAACTTATTATACCTGTATTATCAGACTTCAAATAAGCCTTATCATACGTGCAAACAGTATAATGACCCTCATTTTTAACCCCAACTTGACAATAAGCAACAATATTCACTAAGGTTAACACAACAACAAACAAAGTTCTTTTCATAATATTGTGATTTGCTTTCCACAGCCTCAACAGGAAAGGTTTATATAAAAAAGATAGCGTGAGGCTGTTAGAATTATCTGTTTTAGAGGTTCTGGACAAACCCACCACACGAGATAAAACGACACCCCACGCCAAGCCATATATATCACTGATATATACAAGATTAGCATGAGCGTTCGTATCGTCTATCCCCGTGTGGTTCGAAATTGTCCAGATTTCTAAATACGGGATAAAGCTAAACGCTTCCTTTAATTAATATGTCACCAACAAGTCTTTAACCTGTTAGCGGGACAAATATAACTAAAATCCAGCGTTCTACAAACGTTTTTAGGGATGTCGTGGAACAAATTTACTCATTTATTGATAGTTCACAAGATTTTAGGGAGAGAACTCCGATGAGGCTTTTGCACATTGGGATGTCTAAACTTTCACAGACACCCTTAAACAGCCTCATCATCGTAGCTATAACCACAAACGCACTTTGCTTATTGATTATATTCCACTTATTTTTAGGTACTGCATGACATTTTTGTTCCCCACATTGCAAGCCCTCTATGACGTTACACCCTGTCATTACATAAGTTTATCATCATACAGTGAAGATTTAAGAGTGTTGCATCCCCTTTACTTACCAACCTGTATTCATTCTATCGACCGAGCATAACCACCTCATCACATAAAATTATATAACCTCGTATTAAAGCGTTTAAGCCATTATTACACCCCACCGAATACTTTTATTGTGTTTGATAAGTTTTTGGCTGTGCACGACCAATAGACACCTCATTTAAAAGATAAGGCTTGATAATCACCCGAAGAGTAAACTTAGGAAAGTGGAGTTTACACCCTTTGATGATTACCAAGCCTTATTTGAATAGGAAGAGGATTAACAGGCAGTACTAAATATCCGATGTTCCTCTGCAATACTCATACCGTCTGCCGACTGTTCTAACAACCAAACGAGATACTTTTCTATTTTGCTTGTCAGTTCTTCCATTAGGTTGGAGGTCTTGAAGTGTTCTTTTTGCCACTTTATTGCCTCTTGGATTCTTTTTTGGAATTGAGTATGCAGAATCCTATCTTCGGGCAGACGATTTTTTCGATTCTTAAATAGGATATATTTCATATAATAAGACAAGTTTTGTCCCTCGTTTGCAATACAAATACACCATTTATCAAAGTCTTTGGCACTCTTTAAAGTGTCAAACTCTACATCCCAGCAATCATCAGGTAGCTTATCTATATCTTCGTAATATCCAAACCACTCTGCTACTAACTTCCAAAATACATATTTATCCCATAGTTCATTAGCCGTAATACCTTTTCCAAACAGCTCAAACAATTCATCTATTCCAAGTGTCATTTCATACCTTAACAAGTAGTTCGACAGGCTATTTCTACCCACTTTGGGTAACTCTCTCTTCTTTTTAGCCTCCGACATCTTATCATAAAACTTTATCCGTGTACCCTCATAGTCAAAATATGCAGTTCCACTTCTCTCACCACTCCACTGGTTAGGAATAAATTTCTTTATTCCGCTTAACTTCCTCAAATAAGATATAGGAGGTTGAGACATTTCAAAATTATGGGCAAACTCCAAAGACTCCACCTCTGCATTATACATTGGTACGCCCAGTTCTTCACTCAACATCATAATACATCGTTCTGTATCCTCCAATGACATAGTACGTGTATTATGCCCCCATAAGCATTTAGGAAGACTGCCCTCAAATGATACATACGTTTCAGTGACTATAACTTTACGTCCATGCCAATACCCCTTACCACCCGTACCATTGGCAAAATAGTCCTTTACAACCGTACGTTGCAAGACTGTTTGCCAGTTGTACCCTGTTGGCAGGTCATATAGCATTAATTTGATTTTGTCATACATGGCTGTGAGATTGGAATGTATATAGAATGTTATACAAAATTGAACTTATTAACTATTTACGAAGACGAGCAGCAAATCCTAACTCCATACTTTCAATGAATTCCTGCTTAGTTTCTTGCCTTTTAGCCATCATCCACGCTATTATTTCATCACGCCTAAATCTTAGTATTCGCCCACTTTCCGCACGATAACAAGGTATCTCCTTATGACTTGTCAACTTATAAATTGTATGTTTGGACTGCCCAATCAACTCACTACAAATATCAATGCCGAATACCTCCGGATAATCTTCCATCCGTTTTAGAGGTCTATTGTTCTTCTGTTTTTCGCCTTTACCCTCTGACGGCACTGTTCCCAGCATCGTACAAATTATTTCCCGTAACGACCTTATTTGAGCCAAAACATAATATTCCCACTCATTTCTTAAAAACTCCATATCGTTATATAACCATGCGCTTTCCACAGAATCACGATGATGTTCATTAATGAAACCGTACTTTGCTATTGCACCATACAGGAAATCTTTTGCTAAAATAATTTTTCCCTCTTTCTGTAAGTAGGCTTCTTCATTATAGATATCATCCAACTCTTGACTACTCATTTTTAATTCTCCCTGAACTACAGACTTTACCTTTACTTCATAAGTAGAAATAAAATATTTGCTTTTCCACATAATAATAGCTGCATCAACTACTTTTAATGCCTGTTGGAGTTTTCCTTTATCCCCATCCGTCAACCGCTTCACATAAACAAACAACCAACTTTCACGGACTGCTGCTTCCCCTCTGAGCGACTTGTTTATCAAGTCGCCCAAAGGCATTCCATAATGAATAAACATACCTATAATATTTTTACGACTTTATCCAAAACACTTGTAGAGAAACTGGCAAGATATGTAGCCGTTGTCGTAAGGTTACTATGTCCCAAAGCTTGGCTTATTATTTCACGGGGAATATCATTGCCTTGCAAAGTCATGGCCATTGTGTGTCGTGCTGTGTAAGTTGTCAAGTTCAATGAAATTCCTAAAGTCTTACCCATTTTTTTCAAATTGGCATTAATACGTTTGTATCGGCAACGCACATGCTCATACAGTTGTTCGCCATCATACTCTTTAGTAATAATAGGAAGTAAATACTTGCCTGTTTGAGGTGTGTTTACCTTAAACCATTCCAATAGCTCCTCTATGGCAGGAGTAACAAATATTTTTATCGGCTTTACATTCTTGGCATTTTTTGTCTTTTGCCTTTTATACACGATGTGCGTTCCTGTTGCCAACACTTCAAGATTGTCTGTTGTCAGGTTTGCCATATCAACAAAACTCATACCCAAACAATAATAAGAAAATAGGTATATCCGACGGGCACGCTCCAATACAAAATTTTGTTGAGGCGAGTTCTTTATCAACTCCAATTCTGTTGGCAGTAAATAGCGTTTTGCCGTTTCCTCCGCCAGCTTGTTGATTTCAAAACCACCTTTGCCAAACGGATAAGTGTTGTTTGAGGCTGCTTTTTCTTTAATGGCTTTATTGATTACAGCACGCAATGTCTTTAAAGTGTGCATACGGGTGTTTCCACAACAACCATTCTTTTCCATAGCCATATTTAAGCGATTGATGTATTTCACGTCTATTTCTGAAAACAAACGTTCTTTTGCCTTAGAGTCATATTTGCAAAACAGGTGCAAGTCACGTTCATAAACCTTTCCATTGCCGATGTGACCTGTAGACTTTAAATCCTCCACCTGCTTCACCCAATAATCATAGATTTTTCCTTGTCTCGAAATTCCCAAAAATTCTTCTTCAAATTGGTTTAGCGTCCAATCCACCTGTGCTTTCATAAACTTATTCACCACTTCATTTTTACGTTCCTCACAACTAACCAACCAGTTGTTATACGACTCATAGTTGGGGTTCACTCGTTTGTCCCTTTTAAATCGGTCCGCATTTGTATCCCACTCATTTTCAAAGGCGGACAATTTTAAATCAATGTATTTTAGTTTACCTCTTTTAGTGATGCGTAAACAAACAGGGTTACTCCCATCTTTTCTTTTGTTACTCGTGTGGAGTACAATACGAAACTTTGCCATAATCTTCTTTTTTTTAATTAATAATACAGTTCTCTATGAGTGCAACGTAAAAATTCAATCCACGATTAAATTTTTGACGAGTAAAATTAACCTATTATGATTTATTAACAATGAAGACACGGAAAGTTTCTTTCAATATACGTCAACCCCATGCTAATAATGAAAAATGTAGTAGCAAGATATATTCCTATTTTGTATCTATCTTCGATTAAAGTTTGATTAAAGTTTTAGGGTAAAATAATCCAATTCCATACAAAAGACGATAGACTAAATACAAATAACCGAACAGAATAAAAGCCTTAAGTAGTTAAAGCATTGTTTAGAAGCAATTCTAAATAGCGACAAATAAAACCACCATAAAGCACTAATAATAAAGACTATACAAATAATACCATAGGATACAACATATAAAAAACAATCGATTTATTTGCAGATTAAAAATAAAGCACTACCTTTGCATCCGCAATTCGGGGTGTAGCTCAGCCCGGTTAGAGTACGCGTCTGGGGGGCGTGTGGTCGCTGGTTCGAATCCAGTCACCCCGACTGGTGAAAATAAAGGAGTTAAGTTGTTGACTTAGCTCCTTTTTCTTTTGTGAATGACACATTTATGACACAAATCAAGATGTTTCCCATCGCTATATCACTTCGATTAAGAAACAAAAATAAAATAACTGGGGATTATTTATTTTTCTTTATTTAGGTTTACCATAGTTTTATTCAACATATAACATACTTTCGTAGCATATTGAATAAAACAATTTAATATGATTTACGGATACATTAGAGTAAGCAGTGACAAACAGACTGTAGAAAACCAACGTTTCGAAATTAATAATTTCTGCGAACGTGAAAATTTTAAAATTGATGGTTGGATAGAAGAAACCATCAGCGGTACAAAATCCTATAGCAAAAGAGAGTTAGGTAAACTACTCAAGCAAATCCAAAAGGACGATCTTATAATTTGTGCAGAACTTTCACGCTTAGGAAGGAATCTTTTTATGATAATGGAAATTCTTAACCTTTGCATGAGTAAAGAATGCAGAGTTTGGACAATCAAAGACAATTATCGCTTAGGCGAGGATATTCAAAGCAAAGTATTAGCATTTGCCTTTGGCTTATCGGCAGAAATTGAACGTAATCTCATTAGCCAACGTACCAAAGAGGCACTAGCCCGTCTTAAATACGAAGGGAAACACTTAGGAAGACCTATAGGCAGCAAAAACAAATCACATAAGTTAGAAGGGATGCAACTAACCATTAAAGGACTAATAGAAAATGGAATGTCGAAGACCCAAATAGCACAAAAAACAGGAGTTAGCAGAAGTACATTATACCTATTTCTCAAATCCTTTTGACTAAAAAAAAAGGTGAATTTTATCATACAACTACAGTATATGGATATATTATTAAAGACAATTCAGAATTCAATTATTGCGCAATGTTGAATATCATGAACTCCCAGATACTATGGTGGTATTTAAAACACACTGGCACAGTTTTAGCTAATGGATATTTTAGGTATAAACCAACTTATTTAAAAGATTTTCCATTACCACTCATAAATAAGTCGGAAATGGAAAAACTTTCTTCTTTAAATCAACATGATAAAACAAGTGATCGATTCATAGGTCTGTTATTTGGGTTAGATGATAATGATATAGACTTTATTTCTAGAACTTAAAAGTCAGCATAACTCATTGATTTCATTCTGAGTTAACCCATAAATGCTTGCTATCAAAGAATCAATCTTGATAGCAAGCATTTTTGTTGATTTTACATTATTTTCTTTTGAAAGTTCTATAATCTTCTTAGATAAATTTTCAATTTCTACGATTCTATCTTGGGGTATGTCTTGAAATTTAGGAATGGGAAAAGGCATAATATAATTAGTTTTAAATGTATAATACCCTCCTCTCAAAACAGAGCCTGTATGCTTTAAGAAAAACCAAAATAAAGTCGAATTCATAAGTGCTAATAAGAAATAATATGAGTAAGGAATATCATGCTTCTTAATATAACCGTAAACTTTGGTCGTATGATAAAATTCACGTAATTAAATAAAAAATATCACGCATAATGCAATGTTGTCCTAAACGATTTATAGGTACGATGAATATGAGGTTGTTGTAGATAACAACCCCTTCAAAGCTTTTTTTGGCCCCATTTATACTACTCCAGC